>JAJSZO010000095.1:1535-9437 GCA_030262795.1 Deltaproteobacteria bacterium
AGGGTTCAGGGTTTGGGGTTTAGGGTTCAGGGAATGCTGCCATTTTATGGATTGCTGTTTTTCTTCCATACCTTTTTTAATTCTTCAATTTTAGATACAAACTGATGTTTCATATCTTTAGGAATTACTTTGGCCATCTTTTCAGAAATAAATGAAACATGGGGAGAAAGCATAGAGTCTTTGACTATCGGTGCCTTCCCTGGAAGGAGGGCAGTAAGGGCTATCAGAAAAACAGAAGCTATTAATACTGCTTTAATTATTCCAAATCCAGCTCCGCATATACGATCAATCCAGCCCAAAAAAGCAATGTTTAGAATATACTTGATTATTACACCAAGAATACTGATAACAATAAAAACTCCACAAAAAATAATCGAAAAGCTAACTATATAAAGATGCGATTTGTCTGAAATCCATCCTGGTAATAATTTTGCAAATTCCATGTAATAAGTATAAGCTGCATAGAATCCTCCCAACACACCAATTATCGAAGATATTTCCTTGATAAAACCTCTAAAAAAACCCCTTATGAGACAAAATCCAAAAATAATTATAATCAGAATATCAAACAGATTCATAGCGTTCCTTTAAAGCAAAGAATAGCCAAAAAACAATTGAATTAAAAACTATAAAAAATATATTAAATTAACAAAGTGAATTTTATGAGTCAAGGTGTTTTTATTTGAAGAAACGGGGACGAAAAAATGTGGTTTGCATTATCTGAAAAAGTTATGATATATTATTTTAGAAATTTACAAACTCATCATGAAACCAACCCGAGTTTAGGAAATTATCAGAGTATATGAATATAGAAAAAAACAAGAACCTCCTTGACAAGTTTTTTGGCTCAAACGCATCTATTAGATGGTTCATTTTAATAGGTTTTACTATAGTATTTACCATTATCCTTTACCCGCCCCTTGTTATCACAAAACATTCCTATAAGTTAGGAGATGTTGCCAAAAGAGATATTAAAGCATCAAAAGATTTTTTCATTGAAGATAAAGAAGCTACAGAGGAAAACCGTAAAAAAGCCGCTGAAAAAGTTTTAACTGTTTACGATAATAATACGTCTCTTCCCCTAAAACTCAGCCGGAATGTTAAAGAAGCCTTTGCTGAGCTATATGAAGTTTTTGAAGCATACAATAAAGCTTCGCCAAATAAAGAGATAAAATCGTTAAATGAACAATTCCGGGCACTCAAAGAGAGTTTTGAGGAAAAAATCGGCTTTACGGTAAGCGATGATGCATATAAAATTCTTATAAAAGAAAACTTTTCAAGTAATATTGCTAATCTTGCTTCCAGGATCCTGACAGAAATAATAAATAATGGAGTTGTAATTAACAAAGAGATTCTTCTTAACGAATCGGATAAAGGGATAATATTAAGAGATATTGAAACAAAAACTGAAAGAATTATTTATAATCTTAAATTATTTTATGGTCCTGACCAGGCGAAAACAATGGTAAGAATTATTGCTCAGCCCCTGCTCAAAGACATGAACTACAATTTGGTCAACCTTGTCGTAAATTTTGTCCAAAAACTAATACAACCAAATATAACTCTAAACACAAATGAAACCGAAGAACGAAAAAAAAGAGCGGCAGCGGAAATCAAGCCTATTCTTTACAAAATAAAAGCAGGTGAGATGCTCCTTCGCGAAGGTGAAAGAATAACCAGGGTTCAACTTTTAAAGCTTAAAAGCTTGCAGTCCCAGACAGAAAAAAAACAGATACTGCCGATAAGTGTTGGTGCAGCAATGCTTATGATGTGCCTGCTTATCTTGACTTACATTCTTCATATTAAGCATGATAGCCGGTTTGCACGTAATCACAATAAAAATCTAATGGCTATGGCCTGTATGCTTATAGCCATTCTATTGCTTGTCAGAGTATCCGCACCATTATCTGAAGCGCTGTCCCAAAATTCGGGTTTTGCAATTTCTCCTTCATCAATTATTTACGGTATTCCCATCGCCTCCGGAGCTATGACCATATGTTTGTTACTTGGTCTCAATATAGCAATACCCTTTGCTATGGTAACTGCTGCATGTACGGCAATAATTTTTCAAAACAGATTTGAATTTTTCATTTATTTTTTGCTTAACAGCACAATGGCTGCTTACTGGATCCAGAATTGCAGGGAACGTAAAGTGTTTATTGAAGCTGGATTAAAAGTAGGATTGCTGAATATGGTGCTTTCAACTGCAATTACTCTTTATCTTTCAGACTTTTTCGCCTTCAACATATTAGAGATATGGGCTTTTGCCTTTATGGGTGGTATTATAGCCGGAATCATTACAACAGGTATTGCCCCTCTTGTAGAAATAGCATTTGGTTATACAACCGATATTACGCTTCTTGAACTTGCAAATCTTGAAATGCCGATTTTTCGCCAGTTGATGATAGAAGCTCCCGGCACCTATCACCATTCTGTTATTGTAGGCAACATGGTTGAAGCTGCAGCGACTGAAATTGGCGCAAATCCTTTGCTTGCTAAAGCTTGCGGCTATTATCACGATATCGGCAAGATAAAAAAGCCGCTGTATTTT
Organism: Deltaproteobacteria bacterium; assembly: GCA_030262795.1. Taxonomy (GTDB): domain Bacteria; phylum Desulfobacterota; class Desulfobacteria; order Desulfobacterales; family ETH-SRB1; genus B13-G4. The sequence continues at coordinate 4,087 of JAJSZO010000095.1, forward strand.
ATCGAAAACCAGAAAAATGGGAAAAACAAACACGACAAACTCGCTCCATCTATGTCAAAACATATACTGGTTTCCCATGTAAAAGAAGGTGTTGAGATAGCAAAGCAAAACAAACTCGGTCAAGCCATAATCGACACGATAAGGCAACATCATGGAACAAGTCTGATCAGCTACTTTTATGAAAAAGCAAAGAAACAAAAGGGAGAAGATGCTGTAGAGATAGACGATTTCAGATATCCCGGGCCAAAACCGCAGACCAAAGAAGCAGGGCTTGTCATGCTTGCAGATGTTGTTGAAGCTGCCTCAAAAAGTCTTGATAACCCCACTCCATCAAGGATTCAGAGGGTTGTGCAAAACCTTATAAACAAAATTTTTTCTGATGGGCAGATTGATAGCTGTGAATTAACATTAAAGGATTTGCATAAAATAGCTAAAACTTTTAATAGAGTATTAAGTGGAATACATCACCACCGCATAGAGTATCCTGAAAAATCCTCTTCTATCAATGGGAAGGTTAAAGATGAAAGTCCTGATAAACGACAGGCAAAACAATCACAAAATTTCTCCGGAAATGATACGGAAAAAAGCTCAGGCCATCTTAAACGCCTTGGACTGTCCTGATGGAGAACTTTCCATCCTGATTGTTAATGATTCCAGGATAGAGGCTTTAAACAAACAATATTTCAATCGACACGGCCCTACTAATGTTATAGCCTTTCCCATGCGAGAGGGCAAATTTGCAAACATCACGCCTCAATTGTTAGGCGATGTGATTATATCTGTTGAAACCGCTTATCAAGAAGGAATAAATGCGGAAATTAGTGTGGAAGAACGTTTTATACAACTTTTGATTCACGGAATTCTTCACTTGTTTGGCTATGATCATGAAACAACGGAGCAAGAGGCTCTTAAAATGGAAAAAAAGAGCGAAGAGATTATGAAATTAATAGAAAAAATATAACCGAATATCGGTTTACGGTTTACAGTTCACGGTTCACGGTTGATCAAAACATAAAACCGGTAACCGTAAACCGACAACCGACAACCGACAACCGAATCCGGAGGTTACAATAATGGCAGGACTATCTGTAAATGTTGATCACGTTGCTACTTTAAGAGAAGCCAGGGAGGTTAGTTACCCTGACCCTGTGGCAGCAGCCCTGCTGGCTGAACTGGCTGGAGCTGATGGAATTGTTGTTCATTTGAGAAAAGACAGGCGCCATATACAGGACAGGGATGTCAGGATTTTGCGAAAAGTTGTTCAGACCAAACTCATCCTGGAAATGGCTTCAACTTCTGAAATGGTTGGCATAGCTCTTGATATAAAACCTGATCTTGTAACTCTGGTGCCTGAAAAGAGGGAAGAGCTCACAACCGAAGGCGGGCTGGATCTCTTTGTCCACAAAAACTCAATTGCTGAAACCGTTGGCTCACTGCAAGACAATGGTATTCCTGTAAGTATTTTCATAGATCCGGAACCTGAACAAATCAAACTCGCACATAAGATAAATGCCTCAACTGTTGAAATTCATACAGGAACTTTTTGTGACGCAACAACGCCCCAAAAAAAGAACCAGGCTTTTGACAAAATTGTTGATGCTGTTAAGCTGGCCTATAAACTTAAGCTTAAGATAAATGCCGGTCATGGGATATGTTACAATACCATAAAGGCTTTCAATGGCCTGCATGAAATTGACGAATTCAGCATAGGCCACAGCATAGTCTCAAGAGCTGTGCTTGTTGGAATGGAAAGAGCTGTTAAAGAAATGTCAGCGCTTATTAAGGAACGGGGACGAAATGACTTCCCCAACTATGCATCATAGCTTCCGACCCAAATCTATGCGTCTACTTGTGGAAGTTAATTCGTCCACGTTCCTAAACAGCTTTAAAACTACTCAGGTTAATAGACTGTTTCCTTCAGCCTATAGCCTTCAGCCTAAATAGTGCCCGAACGAAAACTAGAAAATTTTTTCAAGTTCAAGGAAAGCGCAAATTTTAACCGCAGGAATACATTGAGTATTTCGAGGATTAAAATTTAAGCCTGACGCAGAAATTGGAAAAATTGGCAGTTTTCGTTCAGGCACTAAATACCTGATTTTAAACTATGGAGCACAATATGTATCTTGTAACTGCTGGTGAAATGCAGGAAATGGATAAACAAACTATTGAATCATTTGGGCTTCCCGGTAGGGTGCTTATGGAAAATGCCGGTATGGGTGCAACTCAAATATTATTAAAACAATTTAAAGGTCTTATTAACAAAAGAATCGGCATTGTAGCCGGACGCGGAAATAACGGCGGAGACGGTTTTGTAATGGCCAGATATCTTTCCCAAAAAGGCGTAAGCGTGACCGTATATCTACTTGCCAAAAAATCTATGGTTAAAGGTGATGCCGCTGAAAACTTGAACATTCTATCCCCGTTAGACATCGCCGTAATAGAAATGCCGGATCAAAAAGCTTTTTTAAAGCACAAGACCTCAATGCTTCACCAGGATATATGGATTGATGCCATACTGGGGACCGGACTAAAATCGGATGTCAAAGGGTATTTCCGAAAAATTATTGATTTTATTAACGGCTCGGATAAACCTGTTTTTTCAGTGGACATACCTTCCGGGCTTAATGCAGATACAGGACGGCCTTGCGGAGTCTGTATCCAGGCACATACAACAGCGACCTTTGCATTTGCCAAAACAGGTCATTTGATTTTTCCGGGAGCAACTTATACAGGAAACCTCGAAATAGTAGATATCGGCATACCTGACTATATTGTTAAAAATGTAGGACCCAGACAATTCCTTCTTACATCCGAGATAGTCAGGACTGTGCTGCAAAAAAGATCACCCGAAACCCATAAGGGCAATACCGGACATCTCTTAATTATTGCCGGCTCGACCGGCAAAACCGGCGCAGCAGCCATGACAGCAATGTCTGCAATGCGTTCAGGCGCAGGACTTGTAAGTCTCGGGATACCAAAAAGCCTGAATCCTGTTTTAGAAAGCCAGGTTCTTGAGGTAATGACGAGTCCTCTTCCGGAAGCCAAAGGCGGCATGCTCAACGAATCATCATTCGATAAAATTATGGATCTGATTCCCGGCAAAAAGTGCCTTGCTGTTGGGCCTGGACTTGGAACTGCTTTTGGCACTAAAAATCTTATTATTCGAATTATTCAGGAATGCGGTCTGCCGATTATAATTGATGCGGATGGTTTAAATAACCTTATTGATAACATCAATATACTAAAAAACTTGAAGCCCTCGGTTATATTGACCCCGCATCCCGGAGAACTGTCAAGGCTGACAGGCAGGCCTGTAAGCTTTATTCAGAATGATCGGATAAATTGTGCCAGAAACTTTGCAAAAAAATTTAAAGTTCATATTGTTCTTAAAGGAGCAAGAACTGTAATTGCTCATCCTGATGGAAAAGTTTTTATTAATCCAACCGGCAATCCTGGAATGGCTTCCGGCGGTATGGGGGATGTGCTAACCGGAATTATTGCAGGCTTTGTTACACAGGGCTATTCTCCTGAATCGGCCACTCATGCGGGCGTATATTTACACGGAGCTGCCGCTGATACACAGGCGAAAAACAAGGCTTCTTTCGGTTACCTCGCAACAGAAGTTATGAATGCTATCCCGGGGGAGATACAACATTTAATCAATGATCAACAAACAAATCCAAATAATAACCAAGTCTCTTGATGAAACTCAATCACTTGGGGAAAAAACAGGAAAACACCTTGAGCCCGGAACTGTTTTAGCCCTGATCGGCGACCTCGGAAGCGGAAAAACCACATTTGTTCAAGGATTGGCGAGAGGTCTTGATGTCCCGGATGATTATTATATAACAAGCCCAACTTACACTTTGATAAATGAATATCCCGGGCGATATCATTTATTTCATGTTGATCTTTATCGCATAGAAAATCATGCTGATTTTGATGATATCGGCCTTTACGAAATACTTCGCAATGACGGAATTGTAGCTATCGAATGGGCAGATAAACTTCCGAAAAATCTTCTTCCGGAATATTTGGCAATTCATATAGATATATTGAATGATGAATCACGAAAAATCATCATGGTTGCGCATGGACTTAGAGAGGAAGATCTGATAAAAAAGATGGAGAAAAAATGGGATTAATTGTTCAAAAATACGGAGGTACCTCTGTAGCTGATCTTGAGCGAATCCGTTATGTCGCAAACAGGGTTGCAAAAACATTTGACAAGGGAAACAATGTAGTTGTGGTCCTTTCGGCTATGGCAGGTGCCACAGATGATCTGCTCGACATGGCTGGCCGGATTACCGACTCTCCGGAAAGGCGTGAGCTTGATGTTTTGCTTGCCACAGGAGAGCAAACAACCGCAGCCCTTCTATCAATAACATTAAAATCAATGAACTACCCTGCAAAATCATTGCTGGGATATCAGGCAGAAGTTTTAACAAACCGCGATTTTGGTAATGCACGTATTCTTGACATAGGAGCCGGCCGTATTAAAGAGCTTGTTGAAAAAAACAATATAGTAGTTGTTGCCGGATTCCAGGGCTGTGATCCTGATGGAAACATCACGACTCTTGGCCGCGGAGGCTCAGATACATCTGCCGTAGCAATAGCCACTGCAATTAAGGCAGATATGTGTGAAATTTATACTGATGTTGACGGTATTTACACTGCCGATCCGAATATTTGCAAGAAAGCAAGAAAGCTTGACAAAATATCCTATGACGAAATGCTGGAAATGTCTAGCCTTGGCGCCAAGGTGCTGCAAATCCGTTCGGTTGAATTTGCAAAAAAATATAATGTCCCGGTACATGTTAGATCATCTTTCAGTGAAAAGGAGGGAACTATGGTTGTTAATGAAGATTCCGGGATGGAACATCTTGAAGTATCCGGCGTAACCTGTAATAAGAATGAAGCACGTATAACCCTGAAAAAAGTTTCCGATCAGCCGGGAATCGCAGCAAAAATTTTTTCTCCCCTTGCAAAGTCAGGCATTCTTGTTGACATGATAATTCAGAATACCAGAGCAAGCGGCCTGACCGATCTTACCTTCACGGTTGCAAAAACTGATTACAATAGAGCGCTGGAAATATCAAAAAAAGTGGCTGAAGAAATTAAAGCAGAAAAGGTGTTGTCAGCCGAAAATATCGCAAAGATATCTGTTACCGGTGTTGGAATGAAGAGTCACTCCGGAGTAGCCGCAAAAATGTTTTCTACTCTTGCCAACGAAAATATTAATATTAGATTGATAAGCACTTCGGAAATCAGGATATCCTGTGTAATTGAAGAAAAGTATTCAGAACTGGCGGTTCGGGTGCTTCATTCAGCCTTTGGGTTGGACAAAGACT
>JAJSZO010000096.1 GCA_030262795.1 Deltaproteobacteria bacterium
AAGTTGAAGGAATAGCGAGCTATTTCAATATTTTTGGGATTTGAGATCGGACAAAGGCGGCCTGAAGCTGTGATGCATAGTTGGGGAAGTTATTTCGTCCACGTTCCTAATTATTGAATTTTAAGATTTCTCCCTGCGGTCGAAATGACAAAAAGTGGGGTTTTCGTTCAGGCACTATATAAAAAGCAAGAGACTTCAATTTAAAAAACCCTGAACCCTAAACTGGTATGGTGCAAATTTTCAAAGGAAAGGATGCTTAATAATGAATCGTGAAAACTCTAACAAGCTTTTTAGCATAGCTGTTAATGTAATTCCAGGTGGTGTTAACAGTCCGGTACGTGCCTGCAAATCCGTAGAAGCTGAACCTGTATTTATTGATCATGCTGAAGGATGTATGATTTATGATGCAGATGGTAATGGTTTTATCGACTACATTGGCTCGTGGGGTCCGATGATACTTGGGCACAGGCATTCAGCGGTCATTAAGGCTATTGCGGCTGTTTTGAATCGTGGTACAAGTTTTGGAGCGCCAACTGATCTTGAAATCAGGATTGCTGAAATGGTTATAGAGGCCGTACCTTCCATAGAAATGGTTCGTATGGTCAATTCCGGCACAGAAGCTGCAATGAGCGCCATAAGGCTTGCCAGGGGGGTGACCGGTCGTGATACTATAATTAAATTTGATGGATGTTATCACGGTCATGCAGACACTCTTCTTGTTGCGGCAGGATCAGGCGTTGCCACATTAGGTATTCCGGGAAGTCCTGGAGTGCCTGAATCCTTTGTAGCTCATACTCTTTCGTTGCCCTATAATGATATAGATAGTATCAAAAAGGTTATGGATGAGCAGGGAGATAAAATTGCATGTATAATAGTTGAGCCGGTTGCAGGAAATATGGGGCTGGTAAGACCTGTTGAGGGTTTTCTAAAGACTTTAAGGGAAGTTACTGAAAAGAGCGGCAGCTTACTGATATTTGATGAAGTTATGACGGGATTCAGAGTTGCATATGGCGGCGCTCAGTCTTTGTATGGAATATTGCCTGATATCACATGTCTGGGTAAAATTATAGGAGGGGGATTACCGGTTGGCGCTTATGGAGGCAAACGTGAAATCATGGAACATATTGCGCCACAGGGGCCTGTATATCAGGCTGGTACTTTGTCAGGCAATCCGGTTGCTATGGCAGCAGGTATTGCAACACTTATGCAATTAAAAAAGCCTGGATTCTATGAAGAACTTGATAAAAAGGCCGATTTTCTTGTAACCGGCCTTAAGAAAGTTGCGGAAAAGGCAGGAGTAAAGGTCAGCATTGACAGGGCAGGCTCAATGGTCGGTCTTTTTTTTACGGATAAAGATGTTAAAAATTTTGAAGATGCAAAGACCTGTGATCTTGATATGTTTTCAGCCTATTACAAGGGCATGCTGGAAAAAGGAATTTACCTTGCTCCTTCTCAGTTTGAAGCGCTTTTTGTTTCAGCAGCACATGAAGTCGAACATATTGATAAAACGATAGAAGCGGCAGAAGAAGTGCTAAAAAACTTCTAAAACACAAACAAATTCCCTTAGGAGATAATATTTATGAATAATGATTTGCCGGAAACTCAGCCTAAAATTGATGAGCTTTGTATTAATACGATCCGCACGCTTTCAATGGATGCTATTCAAAAAGCCAATTCCGGCCATCCTGGTGCACCAATGGGCCTTGCACCTGCGGCCTACATTCTGTGGGAACGCTTTCTGAAACACAATTCCAAAAATCCTGAATGGATAGATAGAGACCGTTTTGTACTTTCAGGCGGACATGCGTCTATGCTTCTTTACAGCCTGCTTTACCTTTCCGGCTACGATTTAAGCCTGGATGACTTAAAAAACTTTCGCCAATGGAAAAGTAAAACTCCCGGGCACCCGGAATTCGGTCATACACCCGGTGTTGAAACTACAACTGGTCCATTAGGACAGGGGATTGCCAATGCTGTAGGAATGGCCATGGCTGAAAGGCATCTTGCAGCGATTTTTAACCGTCCTGATTCTGAAATCATAGATCATTATACCTACATAATGTGCGGTGATGGAGACCTTATGGAAGGCATCACTGCTGAAGCTGCATCTTTTGCCGGACACATGGGTCTTGCAAAGTTGATTTGTATCTATGATGACAACAAAATATCCATTGAAGGAAATACAGATTTAACATTTACTGAAGATGTTGCCCTTAGATTCAAGGCATATAACTGGCATGTAATTAGAGTAAAAGACGGAAACAATTTAAGTGATATCCATAAAAGCATTAAAGAAGCCAGGGCGGAAACAACCAAACCATCTCTTATTGTTTTACGCACCAATATTGCCTTTGGCAGCCCGAATAAACAAGACTCTGCTGAAGCTCATGGAGCTCCTCTCGGAGAAGAAGAAATCCGCTTAACAAAAAAAAATCTCGGCTGGAATGAAAATGTTTCTTTCCATATTCCGGAACAAGTTGTTGAAGTATTTGGGAAATGCATTGACAAGGGAAAAAAAGCCGAATCAGTCTGGAAAGAAAAGTTCGAAGAATATTGCAGTAAATATCCTGTTCTGTCAAAAAAAATAAATGATTCATTAAACAACTCTTTAAATAAAGGCTGGGACGCGAACTTGCCTGATTTTTCAAAAAATAGAGGGCCCGTAGCTACAAGAGCTGCTTCAGGGAAAATACTGAATGCCATTGCCGAAAACATACCTTATCTTATAGGAGGTTCCGCAGATCTGGCCCCTTCAAATAAGACTATTATCGAATCTTCTCATGATTTTCAAAAAAACATGTTTGATGGGAGGAATGTACGTTTCGGGGTAAGGGAGCATGCTATGGGAGGAATAATGTCAGGAATGGCTCTTCATAAAGGGCTCCGGCCTTATGGCGCGACTTTTCTTGTTTTTGCCGACTATATGCGGCCGGCAATACGTCTCGCCGGACTGATGAAATTGCCTGTAATATACATATTTACCCATGACAGCATTGCTGTTGGCGAAGACGGTCCGACTCATCAGCCGGTAGAACACATTGCCGGCTTAAGAGCTATTCCCGGGCTTACAGTGATTCGACCTGCTGACGCTACAGAAACGATAGAAGCATGGCGTTTGGCTGTCCAAACTACAGATGGACCGGTTGCCTTAATTCTCAGCCGTCAAAAACTTCCGGTTATTGCCAGGTCAATCGACAACTCTGCTGACAAGCTGATTAACGGCGCTTATATTCTCTCGGATTCCGACGGTAAACCGGATATTATACTAATAGCTACAGGCTCGGAAGTACACATTGCACTTGAAGCAAGAAAAATTCTTGAGGAAAAGGATGTCTCTGTCAGAGTAGTAAGTATGCCGAGCTGGGAACTCTTTGAAAAAACATCACAAGAATATAAAGATAAAGTACTCCTGCCGGATGTAACTATACGGATTGCTGTTGAGGCAGGTATTTCCATGGGCTGGGAACGTTATACCGGAAGCAATGGCGCAATAATCGGTATAAACAGATTTGGTGCTTCCGCACCTGGAAATATAGTTATGAAAAAATTCGGATTTACGTCTGAAAACATTGTACAAAAAGCAACAAAACTTCTATCCAGGGAAAATCATGGATTTTAAGCTTTTCATTACTACATTTGGTTTAGTATTTCTTGCAGAACTCGGAGATAAAACCCAACTGGCTACATTATGTCTTTCAGCGAATAACAATTCAAAGATTTCTGTATTCATAGGCTCAGCTTTTGCCTTAATTGTGAGTTCCCTTCTTGCGGTATTATTCGGGGCAGGGTTAAGTCGCTTATTACCTCCAAATTATATACAAATCGGAGCAGGGATATTTTTTATAATCATCGGCACATGGATGTTGATTTCCATAACAAAAATTGCCTAATCTTTCAATTTCCAAATTTCTGGTACAAAAGTAAGATATGAACAAAAAAATACAGAATATCTATATCCGAATATGGTGGTTTGCATTATGTTTACTAATTGTTTTTGTTTTTTCATTTCCTTCACCTGCAGAGGAGAAAAAAGAAAACAGGTATATGGGCTCTGATTCTTGTAAACCCTGCCACGAAACCCAGTATATTTCTTTCAAAAGTCATGCAAGGAAAAGCCGCTCTTTTGAAAGTATACAAAAGATGAAAAAAGGTCTTACTGAAGATGAAATCCATGGATGCTACACCTGCCATACCCTTGGATACGGGAAACCCGGCGGTTTTATAAGTCTTGAAAAGACACCTGAACTTAAAAATGCAGGATGCGAAGTCTGTCACGGACCCGGCAAAATTCATATCGAAACAGAGGATCCGGCTTATATCATTCGTAACGTGACAATAAACATTTGTCAGGAATGTCACATTGAAGAGCGGGTAAAAGCTTTTAGATACAAGCCGATTATTTATGCCGGTTCCCACTGATTCGGAGATGAATTTTTGTAAAAATCTTTTCTTTGCTATAACCTGTAAAAAATGTTCGATTTATAAGTGTAACCAAAATAGAACATTGTTCTGATATAGTGGCATGGTCAGGATAAAATTTTCTTAAGATCAAGTACAAGAGTTGGGAGCATAAAGCAAAAGTATCATTAACAATATATTGATTTTATTAACAAATATGACTTATTAATTATGAGTTCTAACCAAGGTTATTTCGATTCTATACCATATTGTTCTATTTTGGTTACACGCAATTTATATTTAAAATTGTTTGTATGATCATGGCAAAGAAGGAGCGGGCAATGAAATATCCATATGGTATATCTGATTTTAAAAAGATTAATACTAAAAAATATTTTTATATTGACAGAACAGATAAAATACCTCTGCTTGAAAGGTCGGATTCTCAACTTTTTATTCGTCCCAGGCGCTTTGGCAAGAGCCTTGTTCTTTCAATGCTGGAAAACTATTATGATGTGGCAAAAAAGGATGAATTTGAAGCGATTTTTGGCGGGCTTAAAATCGGAAAGAATCCCACTGAATTGCGTAATTCATATTTTATTTTGAGGCTTGATTTTTCCTGTGTTGATCCCACAGGTAGTGCTGAAGATGTGAAAAGGGCTCTTTTTAATCATATTAATGTACGTATTGATGGGTTCTATAAATTTTATAATTATAAAGGGTTTGAGTTGCCCGTGATTGAAATTAATCGGGAAGATGCCCTTTATTCGATTGATTCTCTTATTGCCGCAATCCGCATGACCCCATACTCTGTTTATTTGCTCATAGATGAGTATGATAATTTTGCAAATACAGTAATGATGGGGGTTCAGAGTGCCGGAAAAAGATATGAATCTCTTGTGCATGACGAAGGTCCATTAAGAACTTTTTTTAAAACTGTAAAAGCCTCGACTTCAAGCTCTATGTTTGATCGTGTGTTTATAACAGGGGTTTCGCCTGTTGTTATGAGCGATATTACAAGCGGGTTTAATATTGCAAAGAATATCTATTTTGAGCCTGAATTTAATGACCTGTGCGGATTTAAGCAAAATGAAATTGAGGATGTGCTTAAAGAGATTGTCAATAAATGCGGTTTTAAAAAGAAGAAAATTCAGGAAGCCGTAAACTTGATGCAAACATATTACAATGGTTACACTTTTTCTCATGCAGCAGATGAACGTATTTATAATCCAACTCTTTGCTTATATTTTTTTGAACAGTTTGAAAAATCATGCAACTATCCGAGGAAAATGCTGGATTCAAACCTTGCCGTGGATGAATCAAAGCTGGAGTATATTGCCCAGATCCCACAGGGAAGAGATCTTTTAATGGATTTGGTGCAGAAAGATCAAGAAGTTGTCATATCAGACATTGAAGATCGTTTTGGCATTAAAGATATGCTGACGGATAAATCCAAAGACAATACATTTCTGGTTTCTTTTCTCTATTATTTCGGAGTATTAACTATTGCAGGCGACACAGAAGAACTCCAGATAATCTTAAAAGTACCCAATCTTGTTATGCAGAGTCTTTATGTGGAGCGGGTTCAAAAGATGCTTTTGCCGGAGCCCGATGACAGGGATGATGGTAAAGATGCCGCAAAACTGGTTTATCAAAAAGGGGATATGGCGCCTTTGTGCAGGTTTATGGAAGAAAGATATTTCAAGGTTTTTCATAACCGTGATTACAGATGGGCCAATGAATTGACCGTGAAGACCGCATTCCTGACCCTTCTTTACAATGATATTATCTATATCATGGATTCTGAAAAAGAGATTGACCGCCGATATGCAGACCTGACTATGATCATCAGGCCGGATAAGAGATATGGCAAAGTATTTGATGTCTTAATTGAGTTCAAATTTGTAAAGTTAAAAGATGCAGGAATAAGCGCTGAACAGGCAAAAAAGCTGTCTGAAGATGAGCTTTACAGCCTGTCTGAGATTGTAAGTCAAATACAAGACGGCAAAAAGCAGGTGCAAGAATACGGAAAAAAACTTGAACAAAGGCATGGGAACCTGCGTCTGCAAAAATTTGTAGTGGTAGCATTAGGGTTTGAGAGGATATGTTTTAAAAAAATATAATTAAGGAACGGAGTTTAAATAACTTTCCCGTTATTGCGCTCAGATTTAGGTTGGATTTGTTCGATCTGAGGGCTCAAAATCTCAAATCCAGCCTCAGATCACAAAAGTTGATGGAATAGCGAGCTGTTTCAATCTTGTTTTTTCCCGAGTTCTTGCTTTGCAAGTGCATTCAATACAAGTGTTATTGGCCTGTTTTCCTCGCTCGTTCCGGTAAAACGTATCGGCCCCGGTTTTCTGTAGTGATCATCACAAGATGTTGCCGCAAGCCATTTATCTCTCAATGATTTTACAACTTGAAAGGATGTAGAGTTAACATCTACAACACTTTTTTCCAATACAAGTGATAGTTTTCCTTTTCTTTCTTCAAGATGCATAAGTGAAGCAATTGGAATTCCAACCGGCTCCCAGTTGGAAAAATCCATTTCTAAATTCTTTATGGCTGCCATCTGGCCGGTTGCACCACTCGCTATCAAGCTGAAAACAGTTAACCCGAGATTATAAGTATAAATACAATCAAATCTTGTCGGATCACTTCCCCTGCCATCATAACCGTAAAAATGGACCTGAGTTTTAAACTTTGGAACAGATTTTTTATAAATTTTTTCAACAGGAGCAGGGATTATATCATTTTTCTGAATAGCTCCTTGTTTGACCATTATCTGTTTCAGCGTTTTTTTAGATATAATGGATTCTTTAAAAAGGAAATTTTTTTCTTCTTTATCATAGTTCTTGAAAAGAATGGGACCAAAGTAATCAGGATCAAGTCCGTCTTTTGATAAAGTCTTTCTATAATAAAAATTACTAATTCCAAGTTTATAAATCCCTTTTTCTTTAAGAATATTCAAATAATTTTTTACCAGTCCCATGATTACCTTATCTGTTTCAACCAGCGAAAATTGGAAATTCCCATGGCTGTCTCTTTCTATCAAAAGCCCTTCCTGGAAAAACTCGGGTATATCATTGAAAAGATCATCATCCCTTGTATTCCAGATCGAAAACGAATTATCTTCACGTGAAAGTCTTGCCTGCCTGCGCAGGTATTCCAGTTTGTCCTCAAGAAGAGGAAAATCCGAGTGGAAATCAGTATCGTGTGTTTCGTTATATTCGGCAATAATCGTATTAAGTTTGATTATAAAAATTTGTATTTCATCAACAAACTCCAGAATACCTTCCGGAATTACAATTACGCCGTAATTTTTTCCAACAGCAGCTCTTTTAACAATACCATCGCAAATTACACGCGAAAGACGCCGCAGTGTAATACCATAGGCGCTATAATCGGTTATTCCTTTTTTCTTTGACTTTTCGAGTCTCCTCCTGTCAATATAGTCAGCCAGATCCTCACCGATCAGAGTCATGTTTGCATGGGTCTGCAACGCTACTTCAAGCGCTAAATGGCTGGCCACTCTTCCCATAACCTTGCATATATGCCAATATTTTACATCTGAACTGCAGTCAGTGCAAAGATTGCTTACAGCATTTGCAAAAGCTCGTGCTGCTGTATGAAATCCAAACGATATAGCGCATAAAATATTACCATCAACATCTGTTACCTGTATATCTCCATCAATTGTCTTGGGCACACCAATGACTTGAATGCCGTCTTCAAACATCTCCTGAGCGAGAAATGCCGCATTAGTGTTAGAATCATCTCCACCTACTACTATAAGAGCATCCAGTTCAAGTTTTTTGCACGTCTCTTTTGACAGCTTCATTTTTTCTTTTGTGTCTATTTTAGTCCGGCCGGTCTTTATCATTGTAAAACCGCCCAGGTTTCTGTATGTGCCAACAAGCCTGTCGGTAATTTCGATAGCTTCGTTTTCAAGTATTCCATCAGGCCCAAGGAAAAAACCGTAAATTTTATTCTCGGGGTTGGCTTTTTTTGCTGCATCATAAAGACCGGCAATAACATTATGGCCTCCAGGCGCAGGTCCTCCGGAAAATACAATGCCGATATTACGTTTTTTGCAGTATTTTTCTTTTAAAGAGACTTTTAGGTTTTTAGTGCCTGTTATGTTTTGTACCTTATTATCTATAAGGTTCGGCAATTGCTTTTTTGCTTCATTGTCAACAACAAATCTAAATTTAGAATTATCCTGCAAGACAGTATAGGGATATGTAAAAACTTTACATACAGAAGGAGCATATTCTCTTCTTTCAACTAATTCCTGATTAATATTGCTGGTTACCTTTTGAATTTCAGGATGTTTTAAAAAATCTTCAAGGGGTATTGATTTTTTTCCTGACATAGCCAACCTCCCGGGATTTTGATGCAAAAATTGTTTAAAAAAGCGAACGGTTTACGGTGTTTTCAAATTTCTGATAGTATAAAATCAAGGTTTCCGGAAGCCTTGTGGAGCGCAAGCCCATTGCCGTTTCCGACATTATGAACATCCTGATTTACACTGATTTGCACTGGCTGTAAGTAGTCGTATAAACAACTCCAGCATTCACGATGGTCTGCCTGTGAGTTACACATGAAAATTTCAACGATTGCGTACTTGTATTCAGGATATGTAGAAATCAGAATGTGTGATTCAGCCAAAAATATTACCGCAGTTATTCCTCTGCCCGGATACGATACGGAACCATTTCCGAGAACTGTTGCACCCACCTGCTTTGCAGCACACTCAGCTATCTGAACTATGCGGTCTTTATTGTTGAGGTCGCCCTCACATCCGTAGCAATCAATGTTCAATTGCGCAATGGCTTCATGTGAATTCATGGCGGCTACATTCACCTGATTGGATAAAATATTTCGAGTTTGGTTCCAACCTGGGCAACGACCGATATTAGAACCAACCCCAACAGTTCTTTCGTATTTTCCTATTGTTGTTCTAAACTAAATATACGCTGGAATTGATTTATATTCAACATATAATTCGTTTTATTTCGAGGATGTTGTAAATGA
>JAJSZO010000097.1 GCA_030262795.1 Deltaproteobacteria bacterium
TGTGATCAAATGCCATAATTAGAATTGCTGTTCCTTATTTGATGAACTTGTAAAAAGTCATGAAATTAACTATAGATGGTGCCACCTTATTTTGTCAGTTTTACAACCACATACCCGACATTAATTCTCTTAATGAACAATTGGATAGAGTCGCCTTTTTTCATTTTTTTGATTGCTTTTTTATAATCTATTATTGTTTCTATTGGTTTGCGGTTTATTTCTTTTATAATATCGCCCACCATGACACCTGCTTCTCTCCCCTGACTTTCTGCATCAACATCGACCACAATAACTCCGCTTTTTTCAACAATGTTGAAGCGGCGGGCTATTTCAGATGTTAATTCCACAACACGGATACCGAGTTCATGCTCATTGCTCCTTGATGGAGTATGGCCGGCGACTCGCTTATCTTTTCTTTTTGCGATTTTAACTTTGAATGTTTTTTCTACATCGTTACGCAATACTTTTACTTTAACTATATCCCCAACACTGACGGCAGCAATAAACATGCTGAGTTCACGAGTGTTTTCAACCTTTTTTCCGTTTACAAACAGCACAATATCTTTTGGTTTTATTCCGGCCTCATCAGCCGGATCGCCTGGAAATATTTCCGTTACAAGAACACCTTTTCCTTCTTTAATTCCATAGTATTCTGCAAGTTCTTCGCTGATGTCCTGGATTCCTATACCAAGCCATCCCCTTGTAACCTCGCCACTGCTTTTAAGCTGATTTATAATGCTTTTTGCATGGTTTATGGGAATTGCAAATCCTATTCCCTGGCCGCTGGCAATTATGGCGGTATTTATTCCTATCACCTCTCCTTTCATATTAATAAGGGGCCCCCCGCTGTTACCAGGATTTATTGACGCGTCTGTCTGTATAAAATCGTCATAAGGTCCGGAACCGATAATACGTCCTTTAGCGCTTACAATGCCTGCAGTAACTGTATGCTCCAATCCGAATGGGCTGCCTATAGCTACAACCCACTGACCAACTTTCAACGCATCAGAGTCACCCAGTTTTAAAACAGAAAGGTTGTTTTTCGATTTTATTTTTATAAGGGCAATATCTGTGTTGGAATCACGACCAACGATTTCAGCATCAAACTCTTTGCCGTTTTTAAGCTTTACCTTGATCTTGTCTGCATCCTCAATAACATGGTTATTGGTAACAATATAACCTTGTTTATCAATAATAAAGCCGGAACCTAAACTCCGTTGCTTGAAATCCCGCTGGAACTCATTGCCTAAAAAATTGTCGAAAAAGTCATGAAAAGGCTCTTCTTTGCCAAAAGGGCTGTTGAAGAAATGACGATAAACACGGCCCCCGCCCTTTATGGTCCTGACCGTTCTTATGTTAACAACAGTGGGACTTGCTGTCTTTGCAAGATCGGTAAAGCTTTCCGGTATTGTATAGGTTTTTGCATCAGAACCTGAAACCATGCAGAAAGTTGAAACCATCAGAAAAGCTGAGATGATAACTACGATAGAAAAAAAGACTTTTTTACCCAACGCTTTTTTTATATTTTTACAATCTTTCATAAAATAATTCCTTTTTATATTTCTTGAAATTTACTTTTATAGCGGTTTACAGTTGCCGGTTCACGGTTCACGGTTTCTCAAAACATAAAACTGAACTGTAAACCGTGAACCGGCAACCGTTATTTCTGTTCTTTGACATAAATTATCCTGAGATCATAAAGAATATTTTTCAGCAAATTCTCTTCTTCTTTTGATAGATTCCCTTTTGTTTTTTCTTCAAGCATGCCCAAAATATCTATTGTTTGTTTTCCCATGGGCAGATTTTTAACCTTTTTGCCTGTGGCAGGGTCATCTATAACACCAAGATGCAGCAAAGCAGATGCGTTTAAAGAAAATATAAAGGTTGGAAAATTAATTTCCGGCAAATGAACTTTGGAATCTGTTTTTTGTTCCTCTTCTGCTGAAACGGATTCTTCTTTTGGGAGTTCTTTAGATTTTTCTTCCGCCTTTTCTTTAGATTCTTCTTTTGGAACTTCTTCATTTTCTGTAGCAAAAAGTCTGCGGTCTTTTATAGTAAAACTTGATTTTTCTTCTGACATTGTTAACCTCCTTACCAACAATTCACCAATATTAAAAGTTCAACAGTCTCAAAGTTCAAAGGATGTAACATTCTTAACAAGCGGCAGAAAACGTAATTTTTCAAGGACATCATTGGGGATTGGCATATCTGTTCTGAGAAAAATGATATTTCTTTCTCCCTTTCCCTCTTTCTCCTGACCAACTTGCATCAAATCAATGTTAATATCGTTTTCACCGAGAATCATACCGATGCTTCCTATAGCGCCCGGCTTATCAATATTGTTTATAAGTATTAGATGACCCTGTGGGACCATTTCAACCCTGAAGTTATTAAGCCTGACAACTCTCGGCTCTTTTTTCCCGAATAATGTTCCGGCCACTGTGCTTGTTGTTTCCAGACTGATTGCACGCACAGTAATCAGATTTAAATAATCTTCGGATTCAGCGTTTGTTGTTTCCGTAACCCTGACACCTTTCTCCTTTGCAAGAATAATTGCATTAACGAAATTTACACCATCCTTTACCACAGGAGTGAGCAATCCTTTCATTAAAGCTATTGAAACAGGTGAAAGGTCAAGTCCTTTAAAATCTCCTGTATAATCAATAACTACTTCTTTTAAAGGCCAGCTTGAAAGCTGAGCGAGAAGACAGCCGATTTTTTCTGCAAGGGTTAAAAAAGGTCCAAGTTTTTTTATAATTTCGCCGGTAACAGAGGAAGTATTAACAGCATTAATTATAGTTCCGTTTTTAAGATAGTCAATTATCTGACCGGCAATTGCTACTGCAACATTGGTCTGGGCTTCCTGCGTAGATGCACCAAGGTGTGGAGTACATACCAGGCGATCCATTCCAATCAGGGGTGATTTGCCTGGAGGCTCAACTTCAAAAACATCCAGGGCTGCTCCAGCTACTTTGCCGGATTTCATGGCCTCATAAAGATCATCTTGTTTAACAATACCGCCGCGAGCACAGTTTATAATCATAACTCCGTCTTTCATCTTATCGAAAGCCTCTTTATTGATCATGCCGATGGTTTCTTTAAGTCTTGGAACGTGCAACGTTATATAATCAGCCATTTTGTATAACTCTTTAAGAGAAACGTATTGAAAACCCGCTTTTTCAATACGTTCGGGCGTAACACAAGGATCGTATACAATAACCTGCATTTTAAGCCCGCGTGCGCGATCCGCAACAATTGATCCGATTTTACCAAATCCGATAACACCAAGAATCTTATTAAACAGCTCTTTGCCCCTCAAATTCTTTTTTTCCCAGCGTCCATCCTTCAATGATGAAGTTCCCAGTGGTATGTTGCGTGTTAAAGAAAGCATCAGAGCAATTGAATGCTCGGCAGTGGTAACAACATTGCCACCTGGAGTATTCATTACAACCATGCCTTTTTTCGATGCTGATGATATATCCACATTGTCAAGACCGATTCCCGCACGGCCGATGACTTTTAAACGGGTTGCATCTTTCAGAAGATTATCTGTTACTTGTGTAGCGCTTCGTATTATAAGGGCGTCATAGTTCCCGATGATTTCTTTAAGTTCATCCGGAGACAATCCGACATTAACATCCACTTCAAAACCTTCTTCTTTTTGAAACATTTTAATTCCGGCTTCATCCAGATTATCGCTGATCAAAACTTTCATTATTTTCCCCCTAAAACAAAAATTAAACAAATTAGATATTTTTTTATATCTTATTATTAGTAGTATGTAAAATATTTAATCAATCCATAACTCAATAAAGGTAACTTATTTTTTGTGCAAGCCCTAAGTGTTTGACATATGTGGTAGTTTATATATATATGTAGATTTTAGGGTGTAGGGTGGATTAAGCGGAGCGATATTCCTGTAATAAATTGATCTGGTTTTTGATTTTGGAGATTGTTTGGTCAGTTTTGGTTTTTCAATAGCCGATTTCTGCAAACTGCATAGATTCGGTGGGCAGAGTCCACCCTTTTTTTAAGCAAATAATTAAGTGATACGCTATATTAGGACCGTGGACGAAATAACTTTCCCAACTATGCATCACAGCTTCAGGCCGCCTTTGCCTGATCTCAAATCCAGCCTCAAATCCCAAACATATTGAAATAGCTCGCTATTCCATCAACTTTTGTGATCTGAGCCCATATTTGGGGAAGTTAATTCGTCCACGGTCCTTATCAACTTGGGGTTTCATGTGTTTCTGCAAGAGGCTCGCATGAATTGAATTTTTTAGGGAAAGGATAAAAAAGATGGAGAGAACATTATCGATAATCAAGCCGGACGGAGTTGATCACAGTCTGATAGGCGAAGTTATTAAAAGACTTGAAAGCAGCAATATAGAAATTATTGGCATAAAAATGCTGAAAATGACCAAAAAGCAGGCACAGGGTTTTTACGCTGTTCATAAAGAACGTCCATTCTTTGACAGTTTAACGGACTTTATGTCATCCGGTCCGGTTGTCGTAATGATACTTGAGGCCGAGAATGTAATTTCAAAATACCGTGGTTTAATGGGTGCAACAAATTATAAGGAAGCTGAGGAAGGTACTATCCGAAAGGATTTTGCTACAAATATTGAAAAAAACGTAGTCCACGGTTCAGATTCTCAGGAATCAGCCTCATTTGAAATCAATTACTTCTTCAATAGTTTCGAAATAGTGTAAGCGACTACAGGTTCAGGGTTTTTGAACCAGTGATCGCTTACGAAATAGTTAACTGATGAAAAAGAAAATAAATTTTGACAATATTTCCATTGTGTTGAAACAGCCCCGATGTCCTGAAAATATTGGGGCTGCCGCTCGCGCTATACGTAATATGGGAATGGGAAAGCTTGTACTGGTTGATCCGGTAAATTGCGATCTTGCCAAAGTGCTGAAAATGGCAACTCATTTTGCCTCGGATATTGTTGAACAGATGGAGGTATATGAAAACCTTCAGGAAGCGCTTTCTCCTTATAATTATATTGTTGGAACTACAGCAAGACTGGGCAAAAATCGCCGGCAAATCAATACCCCTTCTAAAGCAGCAGCAAATCTTGTTTCAATTGCAGAAGAAAACCTTATAGCTATCCTGTTTGGCCCTGAGGATAAAGGGCTTACAAATGAGGATATCAGGCTCTGCAATGCTCTTGTTAATATCCCGACTGCGGAATTTTCTTCTCTGAACCTTGCTCAGGCTGTAATGATTATCTGCTACGAGATATTTATTGCCAGGCAAAATAAAGGAAGAGAATTTACTCCCCGCTTCGCCAGCCGTTATGAGCTGGAAGGGATGTATGAGCAGCTTAAAGAAATTCTTGTAAGAATCTGCTACTTAAACTCTGATAATTCCGATTACGGGATGAATAAACTGCGCAATTTTTTTCCAGATTGCAACTTCAGGCAAGGGAGGTAAGTGTTATCAGGGGAATATGCAGGCAGATCAACTGGTATGGGGGAAAATGTTATCATGATGGAAAGAGGAGTTTATCATGCCAACAAAACCCGCTTGAAAAGCGTTAAAACAAATTAATTTTCACAATCAGACGCATAGTTGTGGAAGTTAATTTTTACCGAGCCCTTATCCGGTAAATTATTTTTGACAATGGATGCTCGACTATTGTATATTATACGTTACAAAATAGACTTTTATGTTTTTATGTTCGGGATGGGTTCGTAAAAAATAACTTAGTCATTTGTGAGGTGGCCATGGAAGAGAAAAAAAGAGAGGATCAAAACGCGGATGTCATTGAGTGCCAGGCGAAAAGCAGTTTTTCTGATTTTTGGAAGCTCGAAGACTACTGGGCTATCTGGCTTGGTTTTTTATTACTTATCATTGGTATTGTGATCTATTTCCCGCGGGCTCCCGCCAATATGCAGGAAACTATTGCCAAGGCAAATGCCACATTGGAGGCGGAGTCGCAAAGGGCGCCGTTCAAGACCATTGCCTGGTATCAAGCTGTGGATGCTAAAACGGGACTTAAAGCAACCAGTTCCCAACTTGGAAAAAAGATAAAGAATTTCTTAAGCAAACCAAAAAAATGGAGTGCGAACCCTTTGAGCGCTCTTTTTATGAACAAAGAGGCGGCAGAGGCAGTCAAACTAAAGGCGATGGTCAAATACAAAGCTGCCCGGGAAAAAGAAGTCATGGCTTTGGAGGGGGCTAAGGTTGCTGAAGACGCAGCATCTGCCGCAGGCTTTAATAATGAAACCCTCAATGCTGAGGCAAGCAATGCAATAGATACATGGCGCGCTGCCCACACAAAGGCCTCAAAAACCAAGTCTAAGATCAATGTCCATTCTTACAATCTTATACCATCCCTTATTTGTCTTATGATTGTTCTATCTGTCTTTTTTGGAATCGGATGGAAGGTTATGGGCAATTCAATGACAAAATTCATGGCAGGCTTTGTTTTTGTTTTTCTTATGGCTGTTATAGCTTACATCGCAGAAGGCAATGCAACAATGAAAAATTACGGCATTGGATACGCTGCATGGGCAATTCTCTTTGGCCTGATTATAAGCAACACAGTGGGAACGCCCAAGTGGGTGATGCCTGCTGTTCAAACCGAATATTATATCAAAACAGGACTTGTGTTGTTAGGCGCGGAAATACTGTTTGGAAAAATACTCTTAATCGGTGTCCCCGGGATTTTCGTGGCGTGGGTAGTTACCCCTACTGTGCTGATCTGCACTTACATATTCGGACAAAAGGTCGTCAAAATGCCGTCTAAAACGCTCAATATGACCATTTCGGCAGACATGTCCGTGTGTGGCGTCTCGGCAGCTATAGCCACTGCTGCTGCCTGTCGAGCCAAGAAAGAGGAGCTGACCCTTGCCGTAGGATTTTCTCTGGTTTTTACCTCCATCATGATGATTGCTATGCCCGCTGTCATTAAACTGGTGGGGATGCCCTATATCCTGGGAGGAGCGTGGATGGGCGGAACCATTGATTCCACTGGCGCTGTAGCTGCTGCCGGAGCCTTTCTGAGCCAACGGGCACTTTATGTAGCCGCTACCATAAAGATGATCCAGAATGTCCTGATCGGAGTAATCGCCTTTGGCGTTGCTGTTTATTGGTGCGCGCGGGTTGAATGTGTCCCGGGCCAGAAAGTAAGTGCCATGGAAATCTGGCACCGCTTTCCCAAGTTTGTATTGGGATTTATCACCGCGTCTGTTGTCTTCTCTGTAGTGTATGAGTACCTTGGCAGTGACGTATCTCATGCTTTAATAGACCATGGAGCAATCAGGGGGATGTCGAAGATTTTCAGGGGGTGGTTCTTCTGTCTAGCTTTTGTCAGCATAGGATTAGCCACCAATTTTCGTGAACTGAAAAAATATTTTAAAGGAGGCAAACCTTTTATTCTCTATGTATGCGGCCAGTCATTTAATCTGATGCTTACACTTCTAATGGCATACATAATGTTTTACCTGGTCTTTCCTGAGATCACAGCAAGGATTTAACTATTGCTTGAACGAAAACCCCGTTCGGTCAATGGTTTTAAGTTTTAAGTTTTAGGTTAAAAAAAAGCGGCAATCTCAGCGAGTTGGCAATTTCTAAACAAAATTAAAAAACCATATTTCCGGATTTTCGTTCAAGCTCTAACTATGGAAACTGCAATAAATCAAAAAAGAGTTGAGACAGGCTCAGGACTAAAGCGTTTTTTGCATGTATCCCTGCAATGGGCACGCATGTTCCTGTGCATATTCCTTATCTGGGCATTTATGTTCATTGCGGCCCCCTGGGTTGAAAAAATGCCGGCGGTGGAGCCCATTATTTGTTTTATTGATGAGAATTACATTGATGCCAGTGCGTTGTATTACACCGAGATAGAGGAGTTCTTCGAGGCGGAAATTCACATGGAAAACACGATGAATTTTGCGCCTCGCGGACATTCGGGATCTTTGTGATGTTTTTTTCCTACGCTCCAAGCCGCTTATAACACGTTATGCAGCATTGAGGTGTTTCCGGCAGGATTTGCTTAGAGCTTCTCGTTATATTTGGATTGAAAAACTCTCTGAAGCCGGAGTATTCCTTCTTGTTCCAGATATGGGTTAAGCTTTCGTTCCGGATATTGCCAAAGGAGATTCCTCTTATCGGAAAAGATTGACCTTTGAAGATGTAACAGGGAGGATTACTGTCACCGGGTTCGCGATTTTCACAGAGAACCGGATCAATAAGAACGCATGGGACGACTTCGCCTTCAACATTGATGACGCATGCGTGGAGGATATTTTCGCGGCAGCGCAATGAGGCATCATCAATGCCGGGGCCGTGATAGTCAAAGATGATGTTTTCAATGGCTGCTTTGTCTTTGATCTCCTTCAGTATACTGCTATAATAATCTATTTCTTCTGTATCGTTGAAGATCGCTTCTGAGAAAAGTTTTGTCTCAATGATCAAAGTCAAGTTACTAATTACTATCTGTTTTGCTCCCACCTTTTTTGCAAGGGTAAGAATTTCCTTAAGTTCATGAAAATTGGACATAAGCATAAGATAGGCGAGATGCACCGCCGGGACATTAGTTTTCCTTTCAGCTTTTATCTTGCTTAGCAGTTCAAGATTGGAAACGAGTTTATTAAAGTCGGTCCCTTTACGAATCCGGTTGTGGGTTGTTGCGGTAGTGCCGGCGAGACTGATACCGATGATGTCCAACTCCAAATCAACCAGCTTGCGGATGGTCTCTTCGGTAAGAAGCATGCCGTTTGTAGTAAACCCCACGCATTTCCCTTGATCCTTGCAAATTCGGATCATTTCAAAGATATCGTTATTAAGAAGAGGTTCTCCCCACCCCTGCAGGTAAACCATATCCGTATATTTGAGAAAAGGAATCAATTTATGAAAGAGCTTTATCGGCATCTGTTTGCTTGTCCAGCGGTTTTTCATCAGGGTATGCGGACAATAGATGCAGGCTCCATTGCAGTGGGTCGTTATTTCAACCTGAACCCAGTCCAGAGTCGGGCTCCCGATTTTGTCCAGTTGTTTTTTAAACCATTTAAACATAGTAACTACTCAGGTTACTGAAAAATTTCTCCAAACATCAATACATCCGTTACGAATAAAAACGTGATTGTCGATTGAATAAATCTGTTATTTATCTTTCTCTTTCTTGACCTCATCCTGGAAATTTGAATCAGTCTCCTTTTTGCCCATAAGAACAGACAGGTCAATCCCTGCTTTCTCAGCAAGTGGACCAAAAAGCGGCAGCAATGCCTTCAGACCCGATGTGCCGTGTATAAATCCCTCAGCCATATTACCAATTTCCAGACCTTTGTTGAATTTTTTCATCATATTGGCCAGGGTTTCCGGATCGCCGAAGATGGTCATATCAGCTTTTGATGTCATCTGGCCTATTGCCTGCGCCATTGCA
>JAJSZO010000098.1 GCA_030262795.1 Deltaproteobacteria bacterium
GGTAAGTTTAAAAGACGGAAAAGCTCTTGAGATATTATTAGATAAAGGCAAAAATTGTTATGGTATATCTTCTTTCGCAAATATCAGAATAGAAGTTCAGGATATAAAAAAGATTACTATGCATGGGAAGGCGCTTAATAATTGAAAACAAAATATCTTTACATAAACACCATCGGATGCCAGATGAATGTTTATGACTCCGAGCAGATTGAAAAGTTGTTAGCTCCTTCAAGATACAAAATAAATTCGTCTTTTGAAGTCGCTGATCTTATAATTATTAATACATGTGCCATCAGGGAAAAGGCTGAGCAGAAAGTTTTCAGTTTTTTAGGACGTCTCGCAGACATTAAAAGAAGAAGGCCAAATCTGATTATAGGTGTTGGCGGTTGCGTGGCGCAGCAGGAAGGAAAAAAAATTCTGAAACGTATGCCGCATGTAGATTTGGTTTTCGGAACACATGCTATATACCGCTTGCCGTACCTTATAGAAAAAATAGAAACAGAACGATGTAGTCTAATTGATGTTGAAATGTCGGAAGTCATAGAAGAGCTTGAATCTGTTATAGAATCGTCGTTGGATAGAACTGATCCAAAAGTCACAAGCTTTGTGACAATTATGAGGGGCTGTGACAATTTTTGCACTTATTGTGTAGTGCCGTATGTCAGGGGCAGAGAAACAAGCAGGTTTCCTGAAAGCATAGTGAATGAAGTTAAATGCCTCGTTAAAAGCGGTGTCCAAGAGGTTACTCTTCTTGGTCAGAATGTAAACAGTTATGGCAAAAAAGAAAATCTGAATTCATTCCCGCAACTTTTGGGCAGAGTAAATGAAATAGATGGACTTTTTAGAATCAGATTTACCACTTCTCATCCAAAAGACCTTTCAGATGATCTTATCAGTGCTTTTAAAAACATGGATAAGCTGTGCAACCATATACATTTGCCTGTTCAGTCCGGAGCAAACAGAATTTTAAAAAGAATGAACAGAAAATATACCAGGGAGTTGTATCTTGAAAAAATAGATAAACTGCGTAATAATTGTTTGGATATAGCTGTTACTTCTGATATTATTGTCGGCTTTCCAGGAGAAACAAGAGCTGATTTTGAAGAAACCCTGGATTTAATTAAAGAAGTGGAATTTGATGGTATCTTTGCATTTAAGTATTCTGACAGACCGAATGCACCGGCAGCTCGTTTTACAAATAAAATTACAGAGCAGGAAAAGAAAGACAGATTGCAAATCCTGCTGAATTTTCAGGAATATTTTACAACCAAAAAGAACAGAGCTCTGGTTGGATCAAATGAGTTGGTCCTTGTTGAAGGGTTAAGCAAAAAAAGGGTAGATAAAGATGATGCCCAAAGTAAATGCCAATACGTTCAATGGACAGGGCGCACTGAAGCCAACAAGGTGGTAAACTTTATACAGAGCGAGGGCGTTATCCCAGGCGATAGAATATCAAAAGGGAAAATAGTGAACGTGAAAATTGAGAAAGCATGTTCCCATTCGCTCTCGGGAAAACCAGTTCAGGTTGAAATCAGCGCTTTGAAAGGAGAACAAAGTTATGCTGCTTAAAGTTAGCATAGCGGGACTGATAATTGATCCGGCTTCAAATACACCGATCGTTATTTTAAAGTCCGATAAAGATGATCAGGCAATTCCTATATGGATAGGGTTGCTGGAAGCTACTTCTATTGCAACTACTCTTCAAAATATAAAGGTCGACCGTCCAATGACCCACGATCTTTTTAAGAATTTTACCGATCTTTTTGATATCAAAATAGAAAAGGTTGAGGTATGTGATTTAAAGAATAACACTTTTTACGCAAGAATATATTTTATTTATGAAAATGGCAAGTTCAGTATGGATGCACGACCCAGCGATGCAATTGCTTTAGCACTGCGATATAATGCCCCCATGTATGTTGATGATACTGTTATCGAAAAAACGAAAATGTCTGATGACCATGCTGAAGCCATAGATAATAGCGAAGAGGGAAAGAAGTGGGCAGAGTATCTCAAAAAACTTTCGCCTGAAGATTTCGGAAAATATAAGATATGATAGATTTACATACACATACGGTTTTTAGTGATGGCATTTTGATACCTTCTGAGCTTGTTAGAAGGGCAGAATTTATCGGATTAAAGGGGATTGGATTGACAGATCATGGTGATTTTTCAAATATTGATTTTATAGTTCCAAGAATAGTTGCCATAGCAGAAAAACTAAATAACGTTTTAAGCATAAAGGTTGTTCCTGGAATAGAAATAACACATGTACCACCATGCCTGATATCAGATGCCGCAAAAAAAGCGCGTTCTTTAGGAGCAAAAATTATTATAGTGCATGGAGAAACGATCGTCGAACCAGTTGCTCCAGGCACTAATAATGCTGCGATAGATGCAGATATTGACATTCTGGCGCACCCCGGTCTGATAAGCGAGAAAGAAGCTTTAAAAGCAAAAGAGAATGGAATTTTTTTGGAGATATCAGCCCGTAAGGGGCATTCTCTGACCAACGGACATGTTGCAAAGCTTGCCAGGAAAACAGGTGTCAAGCTTGTCATCAACACTGATACACATGCACCCGAAGATTTGATTGATGAAAAAATGGCAAAAAGAGTTGTTTGTGGAGCAGGTTTGACCGAAAAAGAGTACGATATGATGCAAAAAAATGCCTCCTTATTGATATGAGTTGAGTGTAACCCCAATAAAACAATACTGATTAGGAACGTGGACGAATTAACTTCCCCAATTTAGAAATCAGGTATAAGCGTCCTCCCAAGCTTCTCAATAAATCTGCTTTCCGGCACATCATTAAAAATACCAAATTCCGGTCCCAAATTGCTGTCCACTCCTCTGATAAAGACATAAAATACTCCGCCGAAATCATTTTCATATTTGTATTTCGGCATTCGCCATTTCAAGTACTGATGAAGAGCAAGAGTATATATATAATACTGGAGATTATAATAATCAGACTTTATAGTTTCTCTTAATAAATTCTGTGTATAGTTTTTAATACCTGTACCCAGAAAATTTGATTTCCAGTCAATAATATAAAATCTGCCGTTATGTTGAAATATCGTATCAATATATCCTTTCATGAAACCTTCTGAGGGTGAAAAATAAAGTTTTTCTATCTGATCTGAAAAGTCGGAGGAAATATCAATGCCGGCGTTATTGCTGAAAATCTTTTTTAGTTTTAAAGGAGTAATATGCTTTAAAGGAAAATAAAATTCCATTTCATTTATTCTTTTGTCGCATTTAACAGAAGAGAGAATAACTTCTTCACCTTTACTTTCAAGAGACACTGAAAGAACATTTTTTATCATATTGCAAACAGTCTCCAGCCATGACTGTTCAAAGCCGTATCCTTTTAATTTGTCTATTACCAGTTTTTTTTGATTTCCCGAATCTTTTGATGCAAAGTCAAGATGTTCAAAAATATCATGAAAAAATATACCTGCCCTCGCTCCTCTTGGAAAAGAAAATATATCTTTTTTCCCAAACGGTTCTTGAATAGACGGTTCTTGCTGAATAAACTGCCCTGCATGATTATTAATAATAATATCTGCCCTGTATGAATCACTGTCAAAAAGTTCTCCAGGCGCAAACTTGCCGGATATAAGCGATGAAAAACTTGAAATTCCCCATGCTGTATCTATCTTTCCTGAAAATTTCCGACATACAAGTTCTTTTTCTTTTTCTGCATCCTTTATTAATTGCTGTTTTATCTTGTTATTTAAAGGTATGAAATCAAGCTTGATGCTTCCATCTGACTTGCCTGCAAGTTCCTTTAAATCACTTAAAATTTTATCCTCTGTTTTGGATATAAATTTCTTTTTCAAAGACCCGACAATATCATATTGATAATCAAACTTTTCGTCAAAGTCCTTATAATGAAAAAGATAAGCCAGCGCAGATGTTTCAGCATTTTTTATGTTGCCCCATGCAAGATAGCATCTAATTTTCGCTCTTGTTAAAGCAACATAAAGCAGCCTCAAATTCTCCGAGAGAAGTTCATTTTGAGCAAGAATGATATTAGATTTATCTCTACCATAGTCAAGATCAAGTGTTGGTGTTCTATCTTTATCGTGAAAGACAAACTCCCTGCCTTTTGCCGTCAAGGATCCACTCCACCCAAAGGGACAAAAAACAATTTGGTATTCAAGTCCTTTGCATTTATGAATGGTCACAATCTTTACAGCATCTTCATCACTTTCAAGGCGAAGCTGATATTCTTCATTCATTCTGTCTGAAGCAGAACTTATCTGTTCGGAAAGCCATTTTAAAAGACCGGTCATCCCCAGTTCTTTCTCAGCAGTTTGCCCATGAAGTATTTCCGATAGATGCAGAACATTTGTAAGCCGTCTCTGGCCATCCACAAATGATAGAAGACGAGCCCTGACCTTTTCTTTTGCCATAAACAAGCGAAACATCCTGATAAAACCGAATCTATTCCATTGCTGATAATATTTATTGGAATTATTGATAAGGCTGTCCCACCATAAAATATCAATATTTTCCGGATCAAGTTTTTCAGAGCGAACACCAATAATATCCGTGATTAGAGCGGCTCTAAGCAATCCGTCATTTGCCGGTTGTGAAATAGATGAGAGAATTCTTTCTATCTCCAGCGCTTCCTGTGACTCAAAAATGCTCTCGTTACTATAAAGGACTGAATGAATCCTTCTTGCAGAAAGACTTTCTTTTATTATCCGTGCCTGTTCATTTGTTCGTACAAGCACGGCAATATCGCCTTCTCTAAAACAACTATCCTGATCCGATGATAAAAGCCGCACAATCTCGCCTGTAACAGCCTCGACAATCATGAGTACAGCATCATTTCTGTCTATCACTTTATTGCCATCAGAGCCCGCATACCACAATATTAATGAAGCGGAAGGGCTTTCCCTGTCGGTCATATCAGACTTTGCAGGCTTTGCTTTTTCAAAAGGAATTTTATCAAATATAAAAGGTCTGTTTACATTGGAAAAAATGGTGTTTACCGCTTTTATAAGACTGGATTCAGACCGCCAGTTCTCTGTCAGTGTATATTGAAAATCCGCATTGCTTGCAGCCTTCATGTATGAAAAAATATCAGCACCCCTGAAGCTGTATATTGCCTGTTTTGGATCTCCAATCATAAAAAGTATGCTGTCCTGTGAAGAAAAAATCCTTTTAAATATTTCATACTGAACCGGATCAGTATCCTGGAATTCATCAACAAGCGCTGCTTTATATTTTTTCCTTATGACTTTTTCGAGTTCTTTTCCTCCTTTACTTTCAAGAACATCTTTAACTGTTGTGAGGAGATCATCAAAAAATTGTATGTTCTCAAGTCTTTTTCTTTCAGAAAGCTCAGATTTTGCAAACCTGAAGAACTCGACTTTTAAGAAAACAAGGTGCTTTTTCATCTCAGCTTCAAGTAAAGCGGCTTTTGAATAGAACTCGTCGCATATATCAAAGAATTTGTGGTCAGGAGGAGTGTGATTTTTTTTGACTGAATCTCTGAGTTTCGATGCTGTAAAATTTTCAAATCCTTTAAATAAAGGAAATCCAATGCCTCCAGGGTCAGCGAAACGATTCATGTCCCCGAACATTGACATGATTTTCAGCTCTCTCTTAGTATAATCCGGATTTTGCTCATCGGGTTTCAGTGTTTTGTAAACATTGCCCTTAAGCGAAGGATCTTTCAGCAGCTCTTCAACCTCTTTTTTTGAAATGGGCCACGAATCTTTAAGATTTTTAAGACAATCCCTGTAAACGCTAAGGCTTTTTAAGGAAGGTTTTTTAAAATCAGGAATTATTTTTATTTCAGGGGATTTTATCTTTTCAAGTAACCTTAAAAAATACTCGGGGCCTGACAGCCTCTTAATAGAATAGGCTATAAATTCCAGGGGAAAATCATAAAAATGTCTTCTCCAGAAATCATCTGCAACCTCTTGGTTCAATTTTTGCTGATCGGATAAAAGCTCTGTATCAAACAAGCTTCCTGTTTCAAAAGCATTCTCCTGCAGTATTCTCTGGCAAAATCCATGTATTGTAAAAATTGATGCCTTATCAAAATCTACAAGAGCATTTTTAATCAACTGAATGCAGAAAGCCGGATCTTCGGCCTTTTTTACAATATGATCAATAAAACTGTCGTTACTTGAGCCGGTTAAAAATGCCTCTTTTGCCTGAAGCAATATATTGCGGATTTTTTCCTTCAACTCAGCGGTTGCAGCCTTTGTAAAAGTTACAACCAGTATCTGATCAATTAGCAGCTTCTTTTCAAGAATCAGTCTTAAAAACAGCCCTGTAATTGCATATGTCTTTCCCGTGCCGGCACTTGCTTCAATAAGGTTTATGCCCGATAAAGAAGTGCTTGTAAGGTCAAAGTTATTCAAATCGTTGAACTCCACGTTCCTAATGAAGATTTATTATTCAGGGAATCATATTTTCATTATAGCGTGCAAAATCGAAGTGTCAAAAAGTTTTGTGCATATCCTGCCATGAAAATGAGCCTTCAGCCTTGCAATTTTATGTAAAATGCCATATTGATTTTGTCAGCAACAAGAACTCAAATTATCCAGAAACTTGAAAGTTATAAAGCTATATGGAAAAAATCACCGCATTTGATATAAAAACCTCTGTCTCAGAATCAGTAATCGATCTGTTCGATACAATGCTTTCAATGAAAGTGGAACTTTATGAGACTGATTCGGAGACAAGTCTGGATGGTTTTCGAATGATAGGATCATTGAGTTTGACAGGAGATGTGGTGGGGACTTTGGCTATCCAGGTAAGTGATGTCTTTGCCCGCTTGATGACAGCCGGCATGCTCGGCATTGAGGTGGAAGAAATCGAAAGCGAAGAAGAGGTCAAAGATGTGATTCGCGAAATATGTAATATAGTTGGGGGCAGTTTAAAGTCGGCGTTTAATGACATTGGATTAGTTAACGATATCTCTACTCCTGCGATAACGCTCGGAAACGACTTTGTGATTGAAACCTTAAACATGGAACGGTATGAACTTTTCGCTTTTCAGTACCAGGATCATAAGTTTTTCGTGGAAGTATGTTTAAAGGCGGCTGATAATATTAATTCTGAAGCGCAAAGAAAACTTGCTGGCGTAGATATCCATAAATTCAAGAGGTTAGACATAATATCAACTACCGGTGATTCAGTAATTGAATTTTTTAAACTGATGCTTGAATTAGATTTAGAACTTTCCGAAAAGGTTTCAATATCCGACTCCGATAAAACTCGAATTATGGGATTAATCAATTTTGCAGGATCTGTGACAGGTAGTTTAAATATACAAGCAGGTTATGATTTTGCCCGCATAATGACCGCAAAAATGCTTGGCATAAAGTTGAAAGAAATTGAAAGTGAGGAAGAGGTCAAAGATGTGATCGCTGAAGCAACCAATATTATTGCCGGTAATTTAAAAGCGGCTTTTTGTGATTCCGGATTAACCACAGTTATCTCTGTTCCTTCAATTACGACAGGGAAAGATTTTGCAATTGAAACACTGGACATGGATAGGTTTGAACGCTTTGCTTTTCGTTATATGGAGCATGATGTCTTCGTACAAGTATGCGTAAAGATTGATGAAAATACAGATATTTCTTCCAAAACCGAAAGTCCTGTTAATGATATTGTTGAGTCTCAAGACGACATAGATAATTTAATTCAGAGCATGAGAAATTCCGATGATGACAATGTTGCTGAAGTTTCAGATAAGCCTGACGCCATAGATGCTTCTGTTGATAAAAAAGCTCTTCCTGAGATTAACGATCAAACAAAGACTACAAATGGTTCTGTTGATAACAAGGAATCTGCTGATGTAAATGAAATTGACAGCAAGCTCGGATTCATTCTTGACATTTCTTTAGATATAACGGTTGAACTGGGCCAAACTG
Source organism: Deltaproteobacteria bacterium (assembly GCA_030262795.1). Taxonomy (GTDB): domain Bacteria; phylum Desulfobacterota; class Desulfobacteria; order Desulfobacterales; family ETH-SRB1; genus B13-G4. The sequence goes on from JAJSZO010000098.1 coordinate 7,908, forward strand.
AGATGAGTATAGATGATCTGCTTAAAGTTGGTAAAGGGTCTGTCATTAAGCTGAAAAATCTTGAAGATGAACCCGTGTGTATACTGGCGAATTCAAAGTTGATTGCCAAAGGAAATGTAGTAGTTGATAACGATAAATATGGTATTCGCATTACTGAAATTGTAAGCCGCCGAAAGCGGATTAACAGTATGCGATAACTTAAGCAAAAAATGGGAATTACTATAACTTTATGAACTTCATTGCTATGATTATTCTGGTTACAATTATTGTCGACTTTGTATTGAGTAGCCTGGCTGATACATTGAATCTAAAAAGTCTCAAGACCAAGCTTCTGGAATCGTTCAAGGGCTATTATGATGCAAACAGCTATCGCAAGTCTCAGGAATATCTGCGTGTTAATACAAAATTTGGATGGATTACTTCTTCCTTCAATATGTTATTAATCCTGACATTCTGGTTCTGGAAAGGCTTTCCAGTATTAGATCAATGGGTACGATCCCAGAATTTTGGATATATCATGACCGGCCTGTTATATATAGGTTTATTGCTTTTATTTAACGCGATCTTATCATTGCCTTTCAGCGTTTATTCTACATTTGTTATTGAAGAACGTTTTGGATTTAATAAGACTAAATGGTCCACATTTATAATGGACATGGTAAAAGGACTTTTGTTATCTGTTCTGCTTGGTGTACCTCTTCTGGCAGGCATACTTGCTTTTTTTGAATATGCAGGGGCAACTGCCTGGTTGTATTGCTGGATAGCAGTAACAATAGTTATGCTGGTCATTCAATTTATTGCGCCAACATGGATTATGCCTTTTTTTAACAAATTCAATCCTCTTGAAGATGGAGAGCTGAAAGATGCTATTATGTCCTATGCGCATTCTATAAATTTTTCACTTGAAAATGTTTTTGTAATGGATGGCTCTAAACGTTCTGCCAAGTCAAATGCTTTTTTTACAGGGTTTGGCAAGCACAAGCGGATTGTTTTGTTTGATACACTGATTAATCAACATACAGTATCTGAGCTGGTGGCTGTGCTTGCACATGAAATGGGGCATTTTAAAAAAAAGCATATATTGCAGAGAATATTGATTAGTGTGGTTCAGATGGGGATAATGTTTTATTTGCTGTCTCTTTTTCTTTCTTATCAGGGGCTTTTTGATGCATTTTACATGGAACGTAAATCTGTTTACGCGGGACTTATTTTTTTTAGTATGCTTTACTCGCCGATTGATTTTTTTGTTGGATTATTTATGCAGATGCTTTCCCGTAAAAATGAATATGAGGCAGATAAATTTGCCGTGGAAACCACACAGGATCCACAATCAATGGTCAATGCATTAAAAAAACTTTCTGTTAATAATCTTTCAAATCTTCTTCCGCATCCGTTTTATGTTTTTTTAAACTATTCTCATCCGCCGGTTTTGGATAGAATTAAGCAGTTAA
>JAJSZO010000099.1 GCA_030262795.1 Deltaproteobacteria bacterium
GTACTGGTGCGACAAGGGACCAAATTTTGTCAAAGCTTATGATCACCCTAATGCCCATCGTACTAGCAATATGGTTGACAGACTTATGCGATGGTTGGACAGATATGTTTTCAATATGCAGTATTTTCATGGCACATTGGCCTCGGCAGAAGCGGGTATCCGCGCTTGGGCTATATTAAGAAATTTTCAGCCATATTGCGCCCGAACGGTAGGCAATAGAACTGAACTAGTACCCCAACAATCTTAAAATGATGGGTAATTGAATATTATAAAATTAGAGAATCTGGTATGGTAGTAGAAAAAGTAGGCGATACATGTCAGCAAAAAATATAAAGATTGATTATATCCATCATTTTAAGATTGTTGGGGTACTAGTCTGCGCGGCTACGGAGCTAAACGGGTTTAAATATTGTGACAATTGGCTTGAAAATCTTCTGGTAGCCATGTCAATGGGTGGATATCGAAAATAGCCTGAACAAGTTTGATTGTCAAATTTAGACGTCAAATTGGTATAGAAACCAAAGCGGAGGAGTATTACCAAAAAATAGAAATCTTACAAAAATCGTACAGATTGGGCATCATTTTATGCTTCACCACTGCATTTTGAGTTCACTTTATACTCCATCACGGCATGTTGGGTATAATAACATCTTGACCCACAGAATCCGTTAGAATCAGAAAAATTCGTTGACCGGTTCAGGAAAGGCATCAAAAAAGACAACCTTTCCTTTTAAAAGATCCTCCGGTTTTTCCTTTTCTTTTTCTTTATTAAAGCTGCCGAAAATGTTCCTGAACTCTTCTTTTGAAAAATTATCATCATCCCTAAGGCCTTCCCTGGCAAAACTTCTGGCTGCGCCTTTTAATGCTTCTCCATTGACATAGGGAATGCCATGTGTCCAATGTAAAAGAAGGCCGTTCTCAAAGCTTGAAGGAATACCCATTCCCACAACCATACGGCCTGCAAGCTCAAGCGGTTTTTCGTAAACACTGCCTTTGCCATAATCGGCCTCCCATTGCCGCAAAAATGCCTCATGCCGGGCAAGAAAGGCTTTTGACATGGAAGGGCTTGCTTTCTTAAGAAAATGGTTTTTCAACGTTTCAGCGGTTGTATCCCCTTTATCAGCATTTTTGGTCGATACTCCGTGCAGATAGCGGTAGAATAAAAGATTGGCGTTTGTTTTTTTCTTTTTTATGTAGTCCTCTATTGCGGTTTTTGAAAACTTGGGAAGTAAATAATCAGGCATGGCTTTAAGTCTCCTTATCCCCGACGTGATCTCCCTGTTTGTTTTCCAGTTCCATCTTTTTCCCCTCGGCTTTTGATTTCAGCCACCCGAAAAAGACTACGGCCTCCTCCATGACACGACGGTATTCATTTATGTCATCCAGTTCAGCCAATTTTTGATTAAGACTGCCATTTGCTGCGGCCTTTTTGATAGATTCGGAGAATTTTGGCCCTGTTTCTTTATCATCTTCTGCAAACCATTTGTTGAGAATAACAATCGCCCCATTAAGTTTGGTGCCGGCAAAGTCCATGGCCTGGAGAAAGCCGCTGTTTAATATCAGAGCGATGAATTTAGCAGACTGTGTGCTGATATTGTTCGCCTCTTCTTTTTCTTTAAGCCAGGCAACCTGCCCAAGGGCAAAGCTTGCTCTTTTTTGATCCATGTTCAGTGCCACAATCATTCCTCCTGCCGATTTTTTGCATCAGTTCCATATGTTTTATATAAGTGCATCATAACCCTGCCTTTGCCGGTGGTTCGGTCACCGCCCAGCCAGGTGCGCTTGCCGTCAACCTTTTCGATAAATATCTTTACGTTGGCGGCATCATCATTAAAGACATCTTTTTGTATACGAGGCTGACCTATAAAAAGAGAACTGTAAAGGATACTTTCTGCAGGAAGGTATTCCGTGTACCATACACCGGTATTTTCATCCACAGTGCCTGTATCTTTAATGCGATTGTGCGGTTCAACTTCGGTAGAATATTTCACAAAGTAAAAATAGTCTGTATCGTTCAATATGACCGCCCTTCTATGAAAATCGGATTTAAACGGAATATATTCCAAAGTGCCGGGGAAAAGTGCATCTGAAAGCGACTCAAGGCATTGATCCGGATTATCCGTATTCTGCTGCTCAAAGGAAAGCTCCTCCAGGATTAGCAGACCGTTTGGAGAGATTTTTACAATATTGTCAGTGTGAGACAGGTATCTGTTTGTTGAAACGCGGGGCATCCATATTTTAGTCCCGCCGTTTCCATCCGATATTGTCAACATTTCTTTATTGACAGCAGACAGATTTCTTTGAAAACGGGCAATAATGGAGGGACAGGTAATATAGGCAAAGATGCCTGCCAGTGAGCGAACTGGAAAAAAGAGGAGTTTTGCTTCTCCAAAGGCAACAGCGCCAGCGCCGTCTTTTTCATCTCTCTCACCCTTTTCTTTTCCAAATACCGAATCAATCATCTTTTTTTCGATATCACTGTTATCTGATACGGTTATTTTCATAAAACTCCCGCAATGCCCCCTTTACCCCGCTTGCCTGAACAATAGGATTTCCAGTTGAAGTTTCGCGCTGCACAGGGTTGTCTATATGCCCGATGCTTGCTCCTGCACCTGCGTGCAATGCAGACTCGACATGAAATATAATTATCTCTTTTTCAGGGTACATAATCCCAACCTCCGATCAACATAGTGTTAAAACCCTGTTTGCAGTATTTGTCGTCTCCCCCGGGAAGTGTGCCTGGAAAGGACGACTCGACCAACTCCTTGATCCACTTCCTGTCATGTTCTTTATTAAAATCGGGAAGTTCAAAGAACATGACAGTTCCGGCAGGAACCGCTTTTATCATTTTTTTTGGCACGCCTCTGGCCAAATCCCATCCTCCTATCCGCAATAGCCTTTTCCCTGTTGCCATTGAAACCAGCCGCACCTTTCTTTTTTGATCACCAATTTCCCATTCACCCGCAGGAAGCGCTCCTTCAGCAGACTCAAGAAAGTCAGGATAATACCCTTTATTCGGAAAATAGGCAGGCGATGTCAATATGACCCTGAACTTCCCTGTGTTGGATATTAGTTCTGTCATCTCTTGAACCGGAAGGTTTACCACAGGCAGCCTTTCTGTCAGGCAGACTCTGCATTCTCCGCCAAGTCTTGCCGTATGAAGATATTGAAACAGTGAAGTGATTGCATCTGTGTTAAAATCTTTCTGATTATTGAGGCCGTCAATATGTATCAGGAGACCCTTTTCTCTAAATCTACCCGTATCTGCCTGCATTCGAATATAGGGAGGATGCGCAAGATGGTGTTCCTCGGCGGTCAGTGTGGTATTATCCCGTTTAATAATAGTGGATGATTCTTCAAGCCAGAAGATATCATCTTCAGGAGGCAGATCTTTAAGCTCGCCATGCTCCGCTTTGCCGGCCAGGTAGTAATTCAGATTATTCCAGCCGATCACACCCTCTCGCGGTTTAAATTTTGAACTATCAATTCCACAAAAAAATCCAAGAGGATAAAATGGTAAAACCGAGCATTTCATCGAATTTCGGCTCCAGACTTATATTTCTTCCAATGTTAAACCCGCTTGTGACATCGTCCATGGTCACTGGCGAGACTCCGGTAATGAACAGCCTGGCCAGACTGGATCCGCTGCCGGTAGTTCCGGCCTTGAGCACATTGAAAAAATGGCGAAGAAAACCGGCGCCGTGGGTCAAGTCATGGTAGGCTTTCTGACCGTGAACGGAAAGGATGGTGTTGGTAAAGTTGTCGTATTCGTCAATGAGGATACAGAGGCTTAAGTTATGGCTGAAACCGTAAGCAAAGAGCCTGTTTAACCTGTCTGTAATAGTGGGTAACGAAGTGAGTTTACTGAGGATTTCCGGGGTGAACGCATATTCGTATTTGCTGAGAAATTCCTCAAATACTCCCTGACAGTAGATCTCAAACGAATCCTCCACCTTTTCAGGATCAGGATTGACTGCAGAAAAGTTGAAACGCAGGATTAGATACACCCCCTGGTCCTCAGTGGGATTTTCCCCAATCCACGTTCCTTTGAAGATCTCCCTGAAACGGTCTTTTTTGGCAATATCATAGTAACTTTCCAGAACGGAGAGCCACAGGGACTTGCCGAATCGCCTGGGTCGGATCAGAAAAAGATACCTGCCTGCCGCCTCTATCAACGGGATAAAACGGGATAAAACCGGTTTTGTCCACATAGTAGTAGTCATAGCGCCGGATCAATTCAAAATCAGCAATCCCGTAAGGAATTTTCTTAATTTTTTTGGCCATTTTTTTGCTCCCGTGACGATAGAACCATCTGTTTACCTTTTTCTCAAGAAGATTAGGAAGGTGGACGAATTAACTTCCACAAGTAGGCGCATAGATTTGGGCAAAGGCGGCCTGAAGCTGTGATGCATAGTTGGGGAAATCTTAATTTTATACTGCAAGGCCATCTTCGTGCAATAGCATCTTAATTGTCCATTCTTCTTACATTATGTACAAGCTTTACCTTTTTCATAGCTGATACTACTTTATCCAAATGCTCTATATCTTCAACAGACAAGGTGAAAAAACAGTCAACTATTCCATCTTCCCTTGTTTCTGTTTTTACACTAAGTATATTTGCACCGCTTTTGCTGATAATGGCTGCAACGTCAGCGAGTAAACCAACTCTGTCAGCGGAACTAACGCAAATTTTTACCGGATATGTTTCTGTAACATCCTTGTTCCATTCTATATCAATTTGCCTTTCAGGGTTCATTTTCAACGCATTTATACAACTTGTCCGGTGAACAGTAACTCCATATCCTATTGTAATATAGCCTGTAATAGCATCCCCTGGAACCGGCTGACAACACTTGCCAAATCTTATAAGTATATCATCCACACCCTTTACAAGCACACTGTCCCCAGGCTTTTTCTTCCGCTCACTGCCGATTATTTTGTTATAAATAGATTCTTGCTCTTCTTCTATTTCGGGTTTGGGTATAATTTGCCGTATAATCTGTAGAGGTGTGATTTTGCCGTAGCCCACGCTTGTGATCAAATCATCTGTTGTTTTAAAACCAAAATGCTCAACGACCCTGTCCATATCTTCTGATTTTAATAATTCATTGAAGTTAAGACGATACTTGCGAAAGGCTTTTTCGCACATCTCACGGCCAAGAGTAATGCTGCGATCTTTTTCCTGAGTTTTTATCCATTGCCTTATCCCGGAGCGAGCCTTGACAGTTTTAACAAAATTTAACCAGTCTTTACTCGGATGATGATTTTTCGTTGTAATAATCTCAACAATATTGCCTGTCTGCAACTCATGTTTAAGAGGAACTATACGCCCGTTAACCTTGGCACCTGTACACTCGCTGCCCACTTCAGTATGGATTTGATAAGCAAAATCTACAGGTGTGGCGCCTCTGGATAGTGATTTTATCTCCCCTTGAGGTGTAAAAACGTATATTTCATCAGGGAATAGATCAATACGAACATTTTCAAGAAATTCATCCGGATTTCTGAAATTTGCCTGATTCTCAACAAGATTTTGAATCCATGCAAATTTTTTACTTATACTTTCATCAACCTGTTTACCTTCTTTATAGCTCCAGTGAGCTGCGATTCCGGATTGTGCGACCTTATCCATATCCCGGGTTCTTATCTGGATTTCTATACGTTCCCCAAAAGGCACTATAACCGTTGTGTGCAGTGACTGGTACATATTTGGTTTGGGAGATGCAATATAATCTTTAATCTTTGTGGGAACCGGTTTCCACAAAGAGTGTATGAGCCCCAAAGCATTATAGCAGTCAGATACTGTATCAAGAATTATCCGAAAAGCAATAATATCATAAACCTCCTCAAATGGTAAATTCTGCTTGACCATTTTCTGGTATATACTGAAAATATTTTTGTACCTTCCCAAAATTTTACAATTCAGATTATTTTCATTCATTTTTTTCTTGATAAAGTTTTTAACTTTTTCAATATATTTATCACCTTCCTTTTTATCCTTGTTAATCAATTTTTCAATATTTGAATATTCTTCGGGATAAATATACTTGCATGAGATATCCTCCAGCTCATTTTTAATCCAGTAAATACCGAGACGAGAAGCAAGGGGAGCATAAATATCATGCGTTTCCCGGGCAATCCTCTTTTTTTTGCTTTCCTTTTGAAATTGAAGTGTTCTCATGTTGTGGAGGCGGTCTGCCAGCTTGATTAATATCACCCGGATATCATCCGCCATAGCGAGAATCATCTTCCGGATACTCTCTGCCTGGCGTGCCTGTGAGCTGTTAAAGGAAAGAACACTGATTTTGGTTACACCGGAAACAATGTGAACGACTTCCTGACCGAACATTTCTTTTATTTCTTCCGGTGTAGAATGAGTATCTTCTATAACATCATGCAAAAGTCCGGCCGCTATACTGACAGGATCCAGCTTCATATCTGCAAGGATCCCGGCAACTTCAAGAGGGTGTGACAAATAAGGTTCACCGGACAGACGCATCTGACCATCATGAACTCTTGCCGAGTAGATATAGGCTCGATCAATTATATCTATATCTGCATCAGGATTGTGTCCGGAAACTTTGTCTATTATGTCGCTAATACGAATCATCTTCAATAAGCCCTGGCAAATACCACACGATTTGTGCTTGGCCTTCCACAATATATACACTCTCTTTTCTCATTTTCCATATCAAAGGGAATGCATCGTATTGTAACGCTAAGATCTTCTTTAATTCGGGATTCGCATTCATCGGACCCGCACCAGTGAGACAAAGCGAATCCACCGTGGATTTCGGGTTTCTCACGATTTTCAGGGGTAAAAAATTCTTTAAATCCGCCTGTATTATCAATTTTTATGGTATTTTCTTTTTTAAACAAAATAGCTCGTTCAAATAGATTTTTTTGTATTTCATTTAGAATGGTTGTTATTTCAGCGACAAATTGATTTCTTTCCAACGAAGTTTTATTATTGTGTTTTTGGTCCCTTCTGCCGACGAACACAGAATTTTCAGCAATATCTCTCGGGCCGATTTCAACCCTGAGCGGTATGCCTTTCTTAATCCAGTCCCATCCTCTTGCTCCTCCTATATCCCTGTCATCAATTTCCACTTCAAGTCTGCGAAGACCATAAAACTTCTCTTTCAGCTCTTTGGCAAGGCTTTCGGTAAATTCCATGACCATAGGCCGGTCTTTAAGTTTTCTTATAACAGGTAGTAAAACTACATGTGAAGATGCTATTCTCGGAGGAAGTATCAAGCCATCATCATCACTATGGGTCATTATAAGTCCGCCAATAAGGCGTGTGGAAACGCCCCATGAAGTCGTCCATGCATATTCTTCTTTTTCTTCGGCTGATTGAAATTTTATATTTGATGCCTTTGCAAAATTCCGGCCTAAAAAATGTGATGTGCCGGCCTGAAGAGCTTTTCTATCCTGCATCATAGCTTCAATACACATGGTATCAACCGCTCCCGGAAATCTTTCCGAAGCGGTTTTTCTTCCTTTTATCACAGGAATGGCCAGGTACTCTTCGGCAAGCTTTTCATAGATATCAAGCATCATTTTAGTACGCACAATGGCTTCATCTCTCGTGGCATGTGCCGTATGTCCTTCCTGCCACAGGAATTCACTTGTTCTTAAAAATAAGCGAGTCCGCATTTCCCATCTGACAACGTTTGCCCACTGATTTATCAAAACAGGAAGATCCCGATAACTGCTTACCCACCTGGAAAATGAATCTCCTATAATTGTTTCAGAAGTTGGCCTGACTATCAAAGGTTCATTGAGTCGGCCTGCAGGGACAAGGCCGTCATCCGGACCTTTTTCAAGCCTGTGGTGTGTTACTACCGCACATTCCTTTGCAAAACCTTCAACATGTTCAGCCTCTTTTTCAAGAAAGCTCAACGGTATAAAAAGAGGAAAATATGCATTCTTAACCCCGGTTTCTTTAAACATATTATCCAGCACTTGCTTAATATTTTCCCAAATCGCATATCCCCAGGGCTTTATGACCATACAGCCTCTTGTCGGAGATCTTTCAGCCAGATCTGAATGCCTTATAACCTCCTGATACCATTCCGGATAATCTTCAGCCCTTGTTGGATTAATCGCATTTTTAACCTGTTTTTTCATATATATCCTTTCCGTATCTCTTCCAGCAGAACTTCAACAAGTTTCTCTTCCGGAATTTTTTTTATAACTTTTCCTTTTTTAAACAATATCCCCTTACCATCACCACCTGCAATTCCGATATCAGCCTCTCTTGCCTCTCCCGGCCCATTTACAATGCAACCCATAATTGCGATTTTGATATCTAAGGTACTTGTTAAAAGTGCTTTTTCCACATCTTCAACAATGTCAAAAAGATTGATTCTACAGCGTCCACAAGTGGGACAGGAAATTATTTCCGGTCCGCGCCTTCGGATATTAAGGGCTTTCAGTATTTCAAAACCTGTACGCACTTCTTCTACCGGATCTCTCGTCAAAGAGACACGAATAGTATCCCCGATACCTTCTGCGAGCAGCATGCCTATGCCGAGAGAAGATTTTACGATTCCGGGAAAAAGCGCGCCGGCTTCCGTAACACCAACATGCAGAGGAAGATCGGTTTTTGAAGAAAGAAGTCTGTATGCTTCTACAGTGCGATGGACATCAGAGGCCTTTATCGAAACTTTTATCTGATGGAAATCTAATGCTCTCAGCAATTCTATATGCCTGACAGCGCTTTCCACCATTGCCTCTGCTCCGGCACCATTATATTTTTTCAATATGTCCTTTTCAAGTGAGCCTGAATTTACCCCTATTCGAATGGGAATATTAACTTCCTTTGCACATTCAACAACAGCTTTTACTTTTTTTACACTACCTATGTTCCCCGGATTTATCCTTAATCCGTCAGCACCGGCTCTCGCTGCTGCTAAAGCCAGACGAAAGTCAAAGTGTATATCAGCTATAACGGGAATTGAAATTTTTTCCTTTATTGATGCTATTGCATGGGCTGCCTCTTTATCAGGCACAGCCACCCTTATGATTTCGCATCCGGCTTTTTCCAACCGTCTTATCTGGGAAACCGTTGACGCAATATCCTGAGTAAATGTGTTGGTCATTGACTGGACAGCAACAGGAGCCCCACCCCCTATCTTTACTTCTCCAACCTTTATTTGACGTGTTTTTTTTCTATCTATAGTAAAAGGCATGTTGATCAATCTCAATAAATTGGGACTTCTCCTGATCCC
>JAJSZO010000100.1:0-7752 GCA_030262795.1 Deltaproteobacteria bacterium
ATGGCGGGCTGCAAGTTCAAATCCTTGATAATCTTCTTGGAGAACATATAATAATTCAACCTGATTTTATAACTTTGCAGACAGCCATTGTTCCCGGGAATAATGAAAACCTGGGCAGGCTGTTTAAGCTGTCTGTTGATCAAGATGGTTTTTTTAAAGAAGCACATAAAAAATTTAAACCAATTGAATTTTCTGCAAAGGGTATCTATCTGGCCGGCCTTGCTCATTATCCAAAGCCTGTTGATGAAGCTATTTCTCAGGCACAGGCAGCAGCAGTCAAGGCTGTAACGGTTCTTTCCAGTCAGGGGTTAGTAGGGGTCAGGGGTCAGGGGTCAGGGGTCAGAACAACCGGTAATGAAGTTGCATCAATTGATCTGAAATTATGTGTCGCATGTCTGACATGTGCCAGGACTTGTACTTTCGGAGCGGTGATCATAAATGGTATGGGCAAGCCATATATTGAGCCGGCAAAATGTCGAGGGTGCGGTATCTGTGTTGTTGAATGCCCGACAAAGGCTATTGCTTTAGAAGATTTCAAGAATTATCCGATACTAACTGAGTGCGAAGCGCTTGTGGAACGGTTCACAGTTCACGGTTAACGGTTAAAGAGCAATTGACCTTAAACCCTGAACCCTGAACCTGTAAACGGAATATGTTTGATGAAAAATAACTTTGAGCCTTTAATTTTTGTCTTTTGTTGTAAGTACTGCCCTTCTTGCTCAGTTGATTTGGCAAAATCGGCAAAATTGCAGTATCCGCATAGCATAAAGATAATTAAGGTATCTTGCATAGGAGCAGTCGGAACAATACATATTCTTAAGGCTTTGGAAAACGGAGCGGATGGTGTCTGTTTGATGGGATGCTTAGAAGAAAATTGTGAATATTCAACTGGAAGTCTTTGGGCAAGAAAGCGAGTTCAATATGTTAAAAAATTACTTGGCAAGCTATCAATAGAAAAAGAAAGATTAGAGATGTATAATCTGGCAGCCGCTGAAGCTCACAGGTTTTGCGAGCTGGTTAGAGAAATAACAGAGACAGTCAGAACTTTAGGACCAATACCATTAAAATAGATAACCAAAAGAATTGAATATTGAATATTTGTGGAATCGCTTCGCTCCATTAATTCATATAAAATTGACAGAATTCCTTCAATATTCAATAGACAATATTCAATATCTAACTCAAAGGAAGATCAATGATTATGAAATCGGGCAGTAATCTAGAAAAAATATTATCCAGCGGACAGTTTGCCGTTACTGCTGAATGTGGTCCTCCAAAGGGCACATCTGCAAAGGTGATTCAGAAAAAAGGGGAGCTTCTTAAATCCCATTGTGATGCCTTGAATGTGACTGATAATCAGACAGCAATCGTTCGAATGTCAAGCCTGAGCGGGTGTGTTTTTTTAAAACAGATTGACGTAGAGCCGGTAATGCAGATGGTCGTGCGGGATCGAAACCGTCTTGCTATTCAGAGCGATATTCTAGGGGCTGTTGCGCTGGGGATTCGAAATGTATTATGCCTTTCCGGTGATCATCAGAAGTTCGGCAATCATCCCACAGCCAAGGGTGTATATGATATTGATTCCATGCAGCTTCTTCAAACATTAAAACGTATGCGCGATGAAAAGAAATTTTTATCTGGAGATGATATATCCGGAGATGTGCCGCTTTTCCTTGGAGCAGCAGCTAATCCTTTTGCCGATCCTTTTGAATTTCGTGTTACCCGTCTCGCCAAGAAGATTAAGGCCGGTGCAGACTTTATTCAGACTCAGGCTATTTTTGATGTTCCTAAATTTACCAGGTGGATGGATATGGTCAGGGACCGTGGCCTGGATCAAAATGTCCATATTTTGGCCGGAGTAATACCTGTAAAGTCCGTTGGTATGGCCCGTTATATGAAAAATAATGTATCAGGATTGAGTGTGCCCAAGGAATTGATTGATCGAATGGCGAATGCAAAAGATGCAAAAGAAGAGGGCGTAAAGATATGCCTGGAAATTATTGAGAAGATCAAAGAGATTAAGGGAATTCATGGTGTTCATATAATGGCTGTTGCCTGGGAAGATATTGTTCCGGACATTGTGGAAAAGGCAGGATTGATGCCAAGGCCGGCTGTAGAGGCCTGATATATAAGGAGAAAAAATAATGAGTTTTGAGGTACCAAAGGTTTCTTACGCTGGAAAGATAAGGAAAACTCCGTTGGGACAGGAAGGAAATACAGTTACTGTTGGTGGTGAATCGTGTTATCCGTTTCATTTGTTTGAAGGTGAAATGCCTTGTCCTCCGAGGATAGCAATGGAAGTTTATGACAGCGAACCCGAAGACTGGCCGGATACGGCATTGGAGCCGTTTGCTGACGTTATTAAGGATCCTGCGGCATGGGCTCGTAAGTGTATTGACACATATGGGGCTGAAATGATTGCATTTCAACTGGCCGGCACCGATCCCAATGATAAAAACATTACAGCCGATGAGGCTGCTGAAATTACTAAAAAAGTTTCTGATGCAGTGGATGTTCCCATGATTGTTTTGGGATGTGGTAATGTTGATAAGGATACTGATGTATTAAAGGCGATTTGCGAGGTTTGCGAAGGCAAAAATTTAATTATAGGTCCTGTTGTAGAAGGGAACTATCGTGCAATCGGGGCAACGGCTATAGGCTATAACCATACTGTGGTTGCTTCAACGCCGATTGATATAAATCTTGCAAAACAGCTTAATATCCTTTTAGGGAATTTAAATGTGCCGGATGAAAAGATTATCATTGATCCGTCAACCGGTGCTTTGGGCTATGGACTTGAATATTGTTACAGTGTAATGGAACGTATTCGAATGGCAGCGTTAGTTCAGGAAGATGAAAGGCTTCAGTTTCCAATTCTTGCCAATCTTGCCAGAGAAGTGTGGAAAACAAAAGAGGTTAAAGTCCTTGAATCGGAAGCGCCGTTGCTCGGAGATGTGAAAAAAAGAGGGATATTGATGGAAGCATTAACAGCTCAGTGTGTACTTCTTGCCGGAGCTGATATTCTGGTAATGAGACACCCTGAGGCGATTAGTTTGGTCAAAGAATCAATTAAAGATTTAATGACCGGGAACTAGGAATTTTGAGATCTGTGCGTTTAGAGCTGTTAGCGTTTAGCAGTTAGCTGTTAGGAAATGTTGACGAAATAACTTCCACAATTATACATCACAACTTCAGGTCGAACAAAGCAAACCTGCAAACCATGTAGGTTGGGTTGAGCTTGCGAAACCCAACAACAAACTAACCGCTAAAAGCTAATGGCTAAAAGCTAACCGCTTTGCGATAAGCCATGAGCTAACTTTATGAGAGGGATAAAACAGTGTCTAAGATAATTTGTTCGGCAGCAATTCGAGGTGCCCACAAAATTGTGGGTATGGCAGAGGAAAAATACGAGGAAGCATTGAAAAAATGGGGGCCTGATCAAAAAATCGGTTTTCCGAATACAACGTATTATCTTCCGATTATTTATGGAATGCTTGGAATTCCTGTAGATACATTGGGAGATGTTCGTCAGATACTGGATAAGTGCAAAGAGCTTGTTCCGCCGCCTGTAAGTGATAATGTCTGGCTTCCCTACCTCGCTCCGGCGCTTGAAGCAGGCATGGCTACCTATTTTGCAGAAGAGATCATTGAGGCGATACTATATCTGGAGCAGCCTGATTTTTACACAAAGGCAGAGGACACGCTTCCCGACAATATATGGCTGGGAGCGGCCGACGACGTTATTATGCGAAAACGAGGTGTGGAATTTGTTGATGGCAGTGCACCCGGATTTGCTGCGATATTAGGTGCTGCTCCATCCAATGAGATAGCTGCAAAGATTGCAATAGAACTTCAGGAAAAAAATCTTTACGTATTCATGTGTGCTGACCATGAAGGCAAAACAATGTCGGAACAACTTGTGGAAGAAGGTATCCAGATCGGTTGGCCTACCCGGCTGGTCTCTTTTGGGCCGAGTTATAGGGCAGCCGTGTTTGCCATAGGATTTGCAACACGTGTTGCCATGTCCTTTGGCGGAGTTAAGCCCGGAGATTTTAAGGGAAACCTTCATTATAATAAAGACAGGGTATTTGCCTTTGCAATGCCTCTTGGGACAGTAACCGATGAATGGTACGCCAATGCGGCCGGAGCTATCAACTGGGGATTCCCGACTATAGCTGACACCCCGATTCCTGAAGTTCTCCCGACAGGAATTTGTACATACGAACATGTGGTCAGTAACGTTCCCCACGATAAGATTGTGGCCAGGGCTGTTGAAGTTCGCGGTCTTAAGGTTTCCATCACCAAAGTTGATATCCCTATGTCATACGGCCCTGCATTTGAGGGAGAGCGTATCCGCAAGGATGACCTTTATTTTGAATGCGGCGGTGGGAGAACCATGGGAGTCGAACTGACGATTTCAAAAGATATGTCAGAGGTAGAAGACGGAAAGATTGAGATGATCGGGCCTGACCTTGATCAGATTAAAGAGGGGGATAAACTTCCATTTGCAATGCTGATTGAGGTGGCCGGCCGGCAGATGCAGTCGGATTTTGAGCCGATATTAGAACGTCAGATACACCATCTCGTCAATTATGTTCAGGGTATAATGCATATCGGACAGAGAAACATTATGTGGATCAGGGTGGGCAAGGCCGCTGTCGAAAAAGGATTTTTGCTCAAACACATTGGCACGGCCATGCATGCCAAGTACCATCAGGATTTTGGAGGTATTGTCGATAAAGTTCAGGTTAAGATTTATACAGATGAAGAAAAAGTCAAAGAAGTGTTAGAACTCTCAAAGAAGGTTTATAAAACAAGAGATGAGAGAGTTGAAGGCATGACCGATGAAACGGAAGAAACCTATTATTCATGTACATTGTGTCAGTCTTTTGCTCCCAGCCATGTATGCATCATTACCCCCGAACGTGTAGGAATGTGCGGCGCTTATAACTGGCTTGACTGTAAGGCTTCTTTTGAGATCAATCCTACGGGTCCGAATCAGCCTATTATAAAGGGAGAATGTACAGAGCCTGTTCTTGGACAATGGAAAGGAATTACTGATTTTGTAAATAAGGCATCACGCCAGAAAGTTGAGCAGATAAGTGCGTACAGCCTGATAAATTTTCCAATGACGGCATGTGGCTGTTTTGAGTGTATAGCCACCATCCTTCCCATGTGTAATGGCATTATGGTAATAAACAGAGATTCCAGGGGAATGACGCCATGCGGAATGAAGTTTACGACTCTTGCCGGTATGGTAGGTGGTGGAAACCAGACACCCGGTTTTCTTGGCGTAAGTAAGCATTATATTTGCAGCAAGAAGTTCCTGCTGGCCGAAGGAGGCTTAAAACGTGTAGTATGGCTTCCAAAAATGCTGAAAGAGGAACTTGCCGAACGCATGAAGCCGATATGTGAGGAAATGGGTATCCCGAATTTTGCGGATATGATTGCTGATGATACAATTGGAACTACGGAAGAAGAAATTCTTCCTTTTCTTGAAGAAAAAGGGCATCCCGCCCTTACTATGGATCCGTTGATGTAGGGGCAAATCTTGTGTTTGCCCTTGAGATGATTGGTTAAATAATCTGTGGAAATCTGCGTAATCTGCGGATGGATTTAAGGAGAAGAATAGAAATGGGACTTTCAGGTATAGAGATTTTTAAAAAGCTTCCGAAGACGAACTGTGGCAAGTGTGGTGTTCCCACCTGCCTGGCGTTTGCCATGAAGCTGGCGGCCGGGCAGGCTGAACTTAACGCATGTCCGGATATTCCTGATGATGTGAAAGAAGAGTTGGGTGAGGCATCAGCGCCTCCTGTAAGAACTGTAGTTATAGGTACCGGTGACCGTGCAGTTAAGTTGGGCGGGGAAACTGTGTTATTCCGTCATGAGAAACGTTTTGAAAGTCCTCCTGCATTTACGCTTCTACTTTCGGATAATATGGATGAATCGGAGATTACAGCGAGGCTTAAAAAGTTTAATGATACTGTTTATGAACGAGTTGGCGTTGTATTGAGGGCTGAGCTGGTTGCGATTAAAGCAGTGTCCGGGGATGCTTCCAAATTTGGGGCATTAGTTGAGAAAGTTTGCAACGAGACTGATGCGGGTCTGGTATTAATGAACGAAGATGTGGATGCGCTATCTCAGGCGGCCAGGAGTTGCTCAAGCAGAAAACCATTACTTTATGCTGCCGGTAAGGACAACTTTGAATCAATGGGTAATCTTGCAAAAGAGCTTTCTTGTCCGCTATCCGTTAAGGGCAGTAACCTCGAAGAGTTGTCGGAAATTTCTGAAAAATTAATAGCAATGGGTCTAAAAGATTTAGTATTAGATTCAGGAGCAAGGACTTCTAAGCAAGTTTTTGAAGATCAGATTATTATAAGAAGATCTGCTCTGTTAAAGAAATTTAAACCCTTTGGATTTCCGACAATTGTATTTCCTTGCGAAATGGCAGACAACTTGATGAAGGAAACTATGCGCGCCTGTCAGATGACAGCAAAATATGGTGGTGTAATTGTAATGTCGGAAATAAAGGGACACAGTGTATTCCCGCTTTTGCTTGCAAGCATGAATATTTTTACAGATCCTCAGCGTCCTATGGCTGTGGATCAGAAAATCTATGAAATCGGCGCTGCAGATGAAAGTTCACCGGTTCTTATTACCGGGAATTTCTCGCTTACCTATTTTATTGTTTCCGGCGAGATAGATGCCAGCCGGGTACCGTCCTATTTGTTGATAAAAGACACTGAAGGACTTTCTGTCCTGACTGCCTGGGCCGCGGGTAAATTTGCAGCCGATACAGTTGCGACTTTTGTTAAAAAATCCGGTATAGAGGAAAAAGTTAAACATCGCAAACTCGTTATTCCCGGTTATCTTGCAACAATAAGCGGAGAACTGGAAGAAGAATTGCCTGATTGGGAAATACTAATTGGGCCAAGAGAAGCAAGTCATCTCCCGGCTTATCTAAAGCAGTGGAGTGCGTAACGTAAAGAAGGTGAGAAGGTAAGAAGGTAAGAAAGGCCACACATTAATATAGCTGAGTCCGGCTTCAAGTTGGTAGCCTTTAATAACCAATGATAAATGATAAACGCCCCGGAGGTTCCCTATGGTTATCTGTGTTGCAGAAAATATTAATATAATGTCAAAAACAATCGGTCCGGCGATGAAGGAAAAAAATCCCGGCCCTGTTCAGGATATGGCTCGTGTACTAACAAAAAATGGTGCAGATTATCTTGATTTGAATATAGGCCCAGCCCGCAAGGGCGGTGATGAACTGATGGACTGGCTGGTAAAAACAGTCCGGGAGGTTAGTGATCTTCCTCTTTCTCTTGATACGACAAATCTCGTTGCCATGGAGGCTGGATTAAAGGCAAATACAAAAGCAAAGCCATTAATGAACTCTGTTTCATTGCAGCCTGAAAGGATGGAAAAGGGTATTCCAATGGTTACTCAATATAAAGCAGACGTTATAGGCCTTCTCTGGGGCAAAGAAGGAATGCCAAGGGATGCAAATGAACGAGCTGCTATGGCCGTTGATTTTATTTATCAGGCAAATGAGGCAGGTATTTCCACATCAGATATATGGATTGATCCTATTGCTACCCCGATATGTGTTGATGCAAACCAGGTTCTATCAGGTCTGGAATTCATGAGCATGCTCGGGGACATTGCACCTGAAGCCAAGTCCATTGTAGGTCTTTCCAATATTTCCAATGGTGCACCCGAAGAACTTCGTCCCTATCTTAACCGCACATA
>JAJSZO010000100.1:7852-9168 GCA_030262795.1 Deltaproteobacteria bacterium
ATTGACGGTCAAACGTTATGGGTTGATCCCGGCACAACAATTCTACAAGCTGCAAATGCGGCAGGGATCATTATCCCAACGCTATGCTACGTGCCGCAAAAGACGGTCGAACATCCCTGCGGTATCTGTGTAGTCGAAATTGATGGTAGCAAGGATTTATTGCCGGCCTGTTCCACTCCTGTGGAAGACTGCATGAAAGTTACCACTCAAAGTGATCGCGTCATAAAGTCCAGACGGCGTATTCTATCCGGCATGCTGTCAAGGCATTATGGCGATTGCGTTGCGCCATGTACTCAAACTTGTCCGGCCCATATCAATATTCAGGGATACCTCAGCCTGATCGAACGTGGTGAGTTTATTGAGGCCCTGAAACTTATCAAAGAAAAAAACCCCATTCCACTTTCCATAGGTAGAGTGTGTCCACATTTTTGTGAATCAAGATGCCGCCGTATCCTTGTTGAGGAGTGCATAGCTATAAATCATTTAAAACGTTTTGTGGCGGATTATGCTATTCAACATAAAGATACTGATGTTATCCCCCCTGTTCCTTCCTCCGAGCATAGAGTCGCTGTGATAGGAGGAGGTCCTGCCGGGCTTTCTGCTGCTTATTATTTGTCACAGATGGAGCATTGTGTAACGATATTTGAGGCCATGCCGAAACTTGGAGGCATGCTTCGTTACGGCATACCTGAATTTCGTCTTCCGAGAAAGATAGTTGATCAGGAAATAGAGAGTATACTCAGAGCAGGGGTGAATATCAGAATGGGGCAGAGGCTGGGAGTTGACTTCACTATTAAAAGCCTTAAAGAGGAAGGTTTTAAGGCTATTTTTCTCGGTATAGGCGCATGGAAAAAACAGCAATCAGGCATTGAAGGAGAAGAATTGAATGAAGTGCTTTCAGGTTCTGATTTTCTTCTGAACTTAAGTCTTGGACAGGTTCCTGTGATAGGTAAAAGAGTCGCAGTTATAGGCGGTGGTGATACTGCTATTGATACAGCCAGGACTTGCGTAAGGATGGACGTGAATGAAGTTGTTGTTATATATCAGCGTTCAATGATGGAGATGCCCGCAATTCACAGGGAAGTCAAGGAAGCTGAAAAAGAGGGCGTCAAATTTATATTCATGACAGGTCTTTCAAAGATCAGCAGGCAAAAGAATTTTCTTAAACTCGAAACAGTCAGAATGAAATTGAGTGAGCCGGATGAGAAAGGCAGGCGTCTTCCCGTTCCTTTTCTCGGATCAGAGGAAATTCGTGAAGTAGATACTGTAATTATGGCGCCGGGACAGGTTCCTGACCTTTCATGGATGGAATCTCC
>JAJSZO010000101.1 GCA_030262795.1 Deltaproteobacteria bacterium
CAATACAAATATTGCATTTTTTGAGAGAGATATGCTCATTGTTATTCCTCGCAATAAAAAATTCAGAGTCTAGTTAGGAAGAGATGAAACCGAACTTCTCTTTTAATTTCCGGTCAACTATCGGAGACACCATACTGCTGATGTCGCCGCCAAAACTTGCGGCCTCCTTTATTATGGATGAGCTGGTAAAAATCCACCTGAGGCCGGTCATAAGAAAAACAGTCTGAACTTCACGGTTAAGCTTGCGGTTCATCAAGGCCAGTTGAAACTCAGATTCAAAATCAGACACAGCTCGCATTCCGCGCACTATTGTGCCAGCATTTCTCTTTCTTGCATAATCGACAAGAAGGCCGTCAAAAATATCTACTTCAACATTAGAATGTTTGTTTAAGCTTATTTCTATCATTTCCTTCCGCTCTTCAACAGTAAACAGAGCTTTTTTTACCGGATTACGCAATATTGCTACAATGATTCCATCAAAAATTTTAAGCCCTCTTTCTACAATATCTACATGACCGTTTGTAACCGGATCAAATGAACCCGGATATATAGCTGTTTTTTGCATTGGTTTTTTAATACTTTGGTTTAATAAATGAAATGAGCGTTTTTCCATATTTTCTTTGGTCTGTAAGCTCAAACTGCTTGCAAGCTCCAGGAACAGGCTCAAAAGAAGTATGTTCAACGATAATGCAGGCTTCTTTTTCAATAGACCCGCTATCATGAAGATTAATAAGAGCTGATTTTATCATGCCCTTATTATAAGGAGGATCCATAAAAACAAGATTAAATTTTGGATCAACTGACTTTATGCAGTTTAAATTTTTAACTATATTCCATGTAATAATTTGGGACCGATTATCAACTGCGCATGATTGTATATTACGCTCAACTATTGATAAGGCTGTTTTGCTATTGTCTATAAATACTGCAGAGTCGGCCCCGCGACTCAACGCCTCAATACCAAACGCTCCGGTTCCTGAAAACAAATCCAGAACAACAGCATCCTTAACCAGGAAAGAAAGTATATTAAATATTGACTCGCGCAACCGGTCGGCTGTCGGTCTTGTTAAAGTCCCGGGTATCGTATAAAGCTTCCTTCCCTTGAATTTACCCCCTATTATTCTCAAGCCCACATTCCTTAATCCAACAAAAAAATATTTATGTTTCAAATAGTTCCGAACTATTCTAATTCAAAATCATGTATTGTAAATATTGAATAAACTTTAATTCCTTTAGATTCTATATTTTGCCGTCCATTTTCTTCGCACCGATCTATAAGAATAATAGCGCATAAAATATTTACACCGTGTTTTCTTGTAATATCAATAGCCTGCATGGTCGATTTGCCTGTAGTAACAACATCATCCACGATAATAACAGAATCGCCTGATTCTATATTTCCTTCAATTTGTAAACGCATACCGTGTGCTTTCGGTTCTTTGCGAATGGAAAAAGCTTCAATAGGATTATCTCTTAAAAAAGATGTAAAAGAAGCAACAATCGCTATTGGATCTGCTCCCATAGTAAGCCCACCGATTGCTTTAGGTTTGAGATTGAGTTCCTGAATTTTGTCATATACAACCTGTCCTATAAGAACTTCGCCTTCTGGAAAATAAGTAACTTTCTTCATGTTAAAGTAAAAACAACTTTTTTTACCTGAAGTTAACTGAAAAGATGGCGTAGCTGTTTTTTTAAAACATCTTGTTTTAATTAACTTTTTTAATTTATGCATAAACAATTAACCTCTTTTTTAATCTTTTTTAGTCCGCATCCCTGAGACCGGTGTATATACTCAAAGGGGATAACTCTAGAACTTGGAAAAATCATAGTTGAGCTGAAGGTTGGAAATAGGACTGGATTTTGGTTTTCAGGCATTAAAAAAAGGGTTACAATTTTGTTTGTAACCCTTTTGTTTGATTATGGCGGGGACGACGAGACTTGAACTCGCGACCTCCGGCTTGACAGGCCGGCGCTCTAACCAAAGCTGAGCTACGCCCCCAAAAATATAAGTCAGTCGTTATGCCTGATAGAATCTTTATGCCATTTTATGGTAGGCGGAACAGGGCTTGAACCTGTGACCCTCGGCTTGTAAGGCCGATGCTCTCCCAACTGAGCTACCCGCCCAGGCAATTTTGCATGCAAACGATCCTGTATCCTTATATCTTTTTTAAAAAGATATTCTATTACTAATTAATTTGCGTTATGTCAAGGTTAAATAATAGCTGTTTCCTGATCGAATTTTCTTGATGTTGGTATCATTTCAAAAGAAATATTATCTTTTTTGAAAAGAATATCTCCCTCATTCAGGATCAGGGAATGAGACAAAACAGCATCCATATGATCAACGAGGACTATGTCTATCTGCTTTAATATTATAGAAGATATTTCCTCTAAATCTTTTTCGTTTTCTTTGGGAATAATTATTTTTTTAATTCCCCCTCTATGAGCAGCCAGAATTTTTTCTTTTAATCCCCCAATTGTGAGGATTCTTCCACGTAAAGTGATCTCTCCGGTCATGGCAATATCCCGGTAAACTGGCCTTTGCGTTAGAGCTGAGACTATGGATGTGCATATAGAGATTCCTGCGGAAGGTCCGTCTTTTGGTATGGCTCCTTCAGGAACATGTATATGAATGTCATATTTTTTGTAAAACTCGTTATCAATCATAAGCTTATCGGCGCGTGAGCGGACATAGCTTAAGGCAGCCTGGGCGGATTCTTTCATTACATCTCCCAACTTGCCGGTCGTGATAAGCTTACCCTTACCAGGCATAATCAAAGTTTCAATACAAAGCAGTTCACCACCCACCTGTGTCCAGGCAAGTCCTGTAACGAGACCTATCTGATCTTTTTTCTCTACCTGACCATGTCTGAAGCGAGGCGGTCCCAAGTATTTCTGCAAAGATTTTTCCGTTATATTAAATGAATTTTTATCTTTATTTTTTACAACCTTACGGGAAATCTTGCGACATATGGAAGCGATTTCACGCTCTAAATTCCTTACGCCGGCTTCACGAGTGTAAAACTGTATAATTGAATGAATTGAATTTTCCGAAAACTTTATATTCTTACCTTCAAGCCCGTTCATTTTTATTTGTTTAGTTATAAGAAAATTTTTGGCTATATGATATTTTTCAAATTCGGCATAGCTCGCCAAACGTATAATTTCCATCCTGTCCTGAAGAGGAAGAGGTATGTCCGGCAAGGTATTTGCGGTTGTAATAAAAAGAATATCCGTAAGATCATAGTCCACATCAAGATAATGATCATTAAAACTATAATTTTGTTCCGGATCAAGCACCTCAAGAAGAGCGGCTGAAGGGTCACCACGAAAATCCATACTCATCTTATCCACTTCATCAAGACAAAATACCGGATTGCTTACGCCAGCTTTTTTTAGGGATTGAATGATTTTGCCGGGCATTGCTCCTATATAAGTACGCCTGTGTCCGCGAATTTCCGCTTCATCCCTGACTCCTCCGAGTGAAAGACGAATAAATTTTCTTCCTGTAGCTCTTGCAACAGATTTGGCGAGCGAAGTCTTCCCGACACCGGGAGGGCCTACAAAACAAAGTATAGGGCCACGAACCTTTTTGACAAGTGTTTGGACTGCGAGATATTCAAGTATTCGTTCCTTTGGTTTTTCAAGACCGTAATGATCTGTATCTAGAATCTCTTCCGCTTTATCAAGATTATTATGCACTTTGCTGCGGTCAAACCAGGGAAGACTTATCATCCATTCAATATAATTTCGAACTACAGATGCTTCCGCTGACATCGGGGTCATCATCCTGAGCTTTCTGAATTCTTGCCTTGCTTTAGTTGCCGCCTCCTTAGACATTCTCTTCCGTTTGATCTGTTTTTCAAGTTCTTTAAGTTCGTCACCCTGGCCTTCTTTATCTCCCATCTCCTTTTTTATGGCCCGCATCTGCTCATTCAAATAATAACTCTTCTGAGTCTTTTCCACCTGCTTTTCTACGCGGGATTTTATCCTCTTATCCATCTTGAAAATATCAATTTCTATTTTTATCAGGCTCAAAAGCATAGAAAGCCGCTTGCCGATAGAAAAGGTTTCCAGAAGATGCTGTTTATCCTCAATTTTGAATGAAAAATGAGCAGCTATGGTATCTGCCAACTGAGATGGATTGGATATGGCAGAGATATTACCCACAAGTTCTCTCGAAATATTCTTCGACAGATCAGCATATTTTTCAAAGCTCTCAATAACAGCTCTGCTAAGCGCAATACCTTCTGCGATCTGGATTTCCGACTCAACTACCGGCTCAACATCCACACTGAAAAAGCCATTATGCTGAATAAAGCGCTTTATGCATCCCCTTGACTTTCCCTCAACAAGAATCTTTACCGTGTTATCGGGAAGCTTAAGTAGTTGAAGCACTTTCCCAAAAACACCAATAGAATTAATATCCTTCTCCTGTGGATTATCAATACTTATCTTTTTTTGTGAGGCAAGAAAAATGTTCTTGTTTTTATTCATTGCATCAGCAAGCGCATTTATAGATTTTGCTCGTCCAACAAAAAGAGGAGCTACCATATAAGGGAAAACCACAATATCCCTTAAAGGTAAAAGCGGGAGCTTTTGTTTTATCTGATCCGGCATGTTATCTTTGAATATTTTTGGAAAATTTATCATTTTTAATATAACCCTGAACCCTGACCCCTGATCTATGCCTGTTTCTTTGTCTGCTCATACAGCAGAATCGGTTCTTCCTTATTCAGAATAACATCTTCACCTATTACGCATTCCTTTACATTTTTTATAGAAGGAATTTCAAACATAATATCTAACATGCAGTTTTCCAGTATTGCCCGAAGCCCTCTTGCGCCTGCTTTTCGTTTCAATGCCTCCCTTGCGATAGCTGAAATAGCGCTGTCTGTAAATCTTAGATTTACGCCTTCAATCTCAAGAAGTTTTTTAAACTGCTTAATCAAAGCATTTTTTGGTTCTTCAAGTATTCTAATCAACGCTGTCTCATTTAATTCATCAAGCGTAGCAACTACCGGCAAACGACCGACAAATTCCGGAATAAGACCAAATTTCATAAGGTCCTCAGGTTGAAGCATTTTAAGAATATCTCCAATACATTTCTCTTCCTGCTTGATAATTTTTGCGCCAAAACCCATAATTTTTTCGCCGAGACGGCGCTGGATTATCTGTTCAAGGCCGGTAAAGGTTCCACCGCAAATAAAAAGTATGTTTGACGTATCAACCCTTACAAAATCCTGCTGTGGATGTTTTCTCCCACCCTTAGGCGGAACACTTGCGGTAGTTCCCTCTACAATTTTTAACAATGCCTGCTGAACTCCTTCTCCTGAAACATCACGTGTAATAGAGGGATTGTCGGATTTTCGTGCAATCTTGTCAATTTCGTCAATATAAACAATTCCTTTTTTGGCTTTCTCAACATCGTAATCGGAATTTTGGAGTAATGAAAGGATAATGTTTTCAACATCTTCACCGACATATCCTGCTTCTGTAAGGTTTGTGGCATCTGCTATTGTAAAAGGAACATTAAGAAATTTGGCAAGCGTCTGTGCAAGCAAAGTTTTTCCACTGCCGGTAGGCCCTATCAGAAGAATATTACTTTTCTGGATTTCAATATCTTCTGTTCCAACCAAAGACTCAAGCCTTTTATAATGATTGTAAACAGCAACGGAAAGAACCTTTTTTGCCGCATCCTGTTCAATCACATAATCATCAAGCATCGTTGTAATCTCTTTTGGAGTCAGGAACTGCTCGACTTTTTCTGTGACCTTTTCGCTTTCCTCATCGATAATTTCGCTACAGAGCTGAATGCACTCATCGCATATATATACCGCGGGCCCGGCAATCAGCTTGGTAACTTCCTTCTGATTTTTACCGCAAAATGAACAGAAAAGATTATCATTCGTGTTCCTTTTTTTTGCCATTTTACGCCTCCGCTTTTTCTATATGGTCAAGGTCATCCCTGTTAATGATTACGTGATCTATGAGCCCGTATCTCTTTGCCTCATCACCTGCCATGAAAAAATCCCGGTCCGTATCCTCCTGTATTTGTTCAAGCTTCTGGCCTGTATGATGAGCTAATATTCTATTTAGGGTATCCTTTACCTTAAGGATTTCTTTGGCCTGAATTGCGATATCCGAGGCCTGCCCCTGAAACCCCCCCATAGGCTGGTGGATTAAAATCCGTGAGTTAGGCAGGGAATAACGCTTTTCTTTTGTGCCGGCGGCAAGTAAAAGTGCGCCCATGCTGGCAGCCTGCCCCACACATACTGTTGCAATATCAGGTTTAATGTACTGCATGGTATCATATACGGCCAGGCCGGATGTAACCGATCCCCCGGGGGAGTTTACATAAAAATTTATATCCTTATCAGGATCTTCCGATTCAAGAAAAAGGAGCTGTGCAATTAAAAGATTTGCAATTTCATCATTTATAGCTGTTCCAAGAAAAATTATTCTGTCCTTGAGCAGCCTGGAATATATATCATAGGCGCGCTCTCCCCGGCTGCTTTGTTCTATTACCATAGGTATTAACGGCAAAACTATTCTCCTTTATTCTCAGTCTGTTTTGATTCCAATTCAGCCTCAATAATTTCCTGGCTGCTGTTTTCAATAATAAGATTTAAAGCTTTTTTTTCAAGTAGCGAACTTGTTAAAAATTCAATGTTGTTTTCTTTCTGCGTGTAAAAATTCTTTATTTCTTCAACAGGCTTCTTAAAGGCTTTGGCCATATCCTTGTATGCCTTTTCCATCTCTTCATCTGAAATGGTCAGTTTTTCCTGCGCAACAATTTTTTTCAGGACCAGGTGACGTTTTACCTGTTTTTCTGCCATATTCCGATATTTTTCTTTAAGACCTTCCTTTGTCAGACCGCGGCCTTCCAATGTTAGACCCTGCTGTGCAAAAGCCGTTTCGGTTTCTTTAATTATACCTTCAAGTTCAAAATTAATCAAAGAATCGGGAACCTCAAAGTCTGTTTTTTCCAACAATGCAATGTGAACCTGCTCTTGTACTTCCTGATCAGATCTTTTGTTATAACCTTCTAACAAGTTGTTACTTATTGCTTCCTTCAACTGCTTCAATGTTTCAAATTCGCCAAGCTCCTTTGCAAACTCATCATTAATTGCAGGGAGTACAACTTCCCTTATTGCATTTAGTTTTACATTAAATGTTATTTCAAGATCAGTAAGTTTATTATTAAAATAGTCTTCAGGGAAATGCACCTTAATTTCCCTGGTGTCACCGGTACTCATGCCAATCAATTGTTCATCAAACTCTTTTAAAATAGGACCGTCGCCTATTTTTAATGTAAAATTTTCTGTTTTCTGTGTTTCGGTAAATGGTTTGCCGTCTTTAAATCCTTCATAATCTATAAGAACAAAATCTCCCTCCTGCGCCGGACGATTTTCTTCGAGAGTTTTTTGTTGAGCCAGATTTTTTTGAAACATTTTAAGCTGTGCATTCATCTCTTCATCACTAACCTTATATATATTTCTCTTAAGAATGAACCCCTTGAAATCAATATCTTCAATTTCAGGTTCTATCTCAACAGTCGCATCAAATTTATATGGTCCCTTTCCATCTATGACAGAAGGCGCAAGCTCAGGTCTTCCAATAATATTCAGCTTTGTTTCTTTGATGGCATCTATAAGGGACTCCTGAATTAATTTTGAAGAAATATCGGCATTAACATCTTTCTTGTATAAATTTTCCAAAACCGACCGTGGAGTTTTTCCCGGACGGAAACCCTTTACCTTGGCATTTTTTTTCAAGTCCTTATAAGCCTTGTCCAGTTCGCTGACGACAACCTTTTCCGGAATTTCAATATGTAGCACCTTCTTAACTGTATTAATATTTTCAACAGTAACTTGCATAAGCTTCCTTTTCACTTATTAAAAAGTTTTTCTCTGAATTCTCTGAGTTCTCTGTGAGAGATCATTGCCGCTTTGTTCTTGGTGCGAAAGGGGAGATTCGAACTCCCACTCTGTTACCAGAGCTGGATCCTAAGTCCAGTGCGTCTACCAATTCCGCCACTCTCGCATATTTTTTTATATTTGACATTATACCCAATAATATTAAATAGTGCCTGAACGAAAAAAATGGAACGAAAAAAATGGAACGAAAAAATTTCTAGTCTTCGTTCGGGCACTAAATATTAGCTGAAAAAGGTAATATTAAACAATATCTGTGTCAAGTAAAAATGGAAAATAGCTTTTATGTTGATATATTGCAACATATTTTCAAACTATCCTTATATTATCGTATTAATATCGTCAGTCGTACTCATTATGGCCGGCACGACAGATGTAATAGCAAAAAAGACAAGTTATGATAACAAAAAAATTATTGTATTAGATCCCGGCCATGGAGGGCGTGATAAAGGCGCTCAGGGTATGAATGGGATTTATGAAAAAACAGTAAGTTTAAAACTCGCCCATATTATTGAAAAAGAACTTGAAGATCAATACAATGTATTTCTCACGAGAACAGATGACTACCAGCTTGATATCCCCGGCAGAATTGATGCGGCCAACCATCTAAAAGCAGACCTTTTTATCAGCATACACTCCGGCGGAAGCTTTTTACATAAAGCGAGCGGCATATACATCTATTACTATAATAAAATATCAGGACCGACAACTATTTCAGGAAACGTGACATTAAAAACAATTAAAAACAATAACATTCGGCTCCAATGGCATAATATCCAAAACAGACACAAAATAAAAAGTCATATTCTATCCGAATCGGTGAAAAGTCGCATTAATGAACATATAGGATTTGCAAAATGCGAGGTCCAAAGCGCACCGGTTCTGGTGCTATCCGGTGCGGATATGCCGGCAATATTTATAGAAACCGGTTACCTGAGCAACCCTGCTGAAGAAAAAGAGCTAAATGACACAAAAGTTTTATTTGATTTTGCTAAAGGTATAAGCAAAGGAATAGAAGATTTTTTCAAAACAAATAACTAATTTTTTATGCTTGCACGAACAAAAAAAGCGTGATACTTAAATTGATCAAATCGGGGCGTGGCGCAACCTGGTAGCGCGCCTGCTTTGGGAGCAGGAAGTCGGAGGTTCAAATCCTCTCGCCCCGACCAATTAAATTAAAATACCAAAATTAATAA
>JAJSZO010000102.1 GCA_030262795.1 Deltaproteobacteria bacterium
GGTATCAGCCTTCCGGCATCAGTTGATAACTTTGGAACAGATTTGAGGAGTGCTTTTGTATAAGGATGTGCCGATTTTGAGAAGATATCATTAACATTTCCTTCTTCTACTATTTTCGAAGCATACATTACAACTACCCTGTCGCACATTTCCCAGATAATACCGATATCATGGGTAATTAAGAGTATAGAGGTATGGCTCTGTTTCAATTCCTTTATCAATTCAAAAATCTGAACCTGGGTGGTTACATCCAGTGCGGTTGTAGGTTCATCAGCTATTACAAGATCGGGTGTCAGCATAAGAGCCATTGCTATCATAACCCTTTGCTGCATACCGCCTGAAAGCTGGTAGGGGTATGAAAACATCCTTTCTCCTGCATCAGAAATGCCTACTTTTTCAAGCCAGCTTTCAGAAATATTCCAGGCCGTTTTTTTACTTATATTTTTATGGAGTGAGAGGCTCTCCATTATCTGCTGTCCGATTCTGTGAAGAGGGGACAGGGCTGCGGACGGTTCCTGAAAGATTATGCTGATGGCATTGCCCCTTATTCCCTTCATCTTCCTGATATTCAGCTTTAACAGGTCCTTACCCCTGAAAATTATTTGGCCGTTTTCAATCCTGCCTGATGGTGACGGGATAAGACGCAATATGCTGAGAGCGATTACAGATTTGCCACACCCTGATTCGCCGATCAATCCGACTATTTCATTCTTTTTTACATGAAATGAAACATCGTCGACGGCTTTAAAAACACCTTCGTCTGTTTCAAAGCTGACAGTAAGCTTATCAATTTCCAGCAATATTTCGCTCATTGCTCTCCGACTCCCGACTCCCAATTCCTAACCCGTAACCTGTTTCCAATTCTCCTGTCCTTCTTCGCGCCTTTACATGAACCATAAAACAAAAAAAGCAGCATGGCAACCCATACTGTTCAATTTTCTATTGATTAAAGTTTGCTTTTTCCCCTTAATTCAATAGGATAGGAATTTCCATTTTTTGGTCAATGATATCAGATTATTATTGATTGGAAATGGTTTTATGATTATTATCCTGTTTTCCGGATAGGATAAGAGACATCTTTCTTGACACTGAAACTAAGTTCATAGTATAGAGAATTTCTATTTTATGCCTAATGAATGCGGCATCATAGGATATAGGTGAATTTTTTTGAACGTCGAACATCCAACGTCGAACATCGAATGCTGAAATCGCTTCGCTCTGCCGGTTTATAAATTGGCAGAACACCTTATTTAAAATTCGATGTTGGACGTTCGATGTTGGACGTTCATCTTTTAAGCCCGCCCGAAGGGCGCTAATTTAGCGCCCTGTCAGGCGAGCTGTTTCTGAAGAAAAATCTTGATTTCTTACAGGTTGGGTTTTATGTCTCAACTTGATCTGCAAAAAAAAAAAAACAATAATCCGGAGTCCATTATGCTTCAAATGAATTTAATCCATATGATAAGCAATGCCTGTCTTATGGTTCAGTTTGTTATGGCTCTTCTGATGATTTTTTCCATTATTTCATGGACTATTATGCTAATAAAATACTTATATATCAGAAAAGCATATAAAGAATCAGCTTACTTCACAGATTTTTTCTGGAAAAGCAAAGATCTGTCAGAAGCTTTTGCAAAAGCAAAACAGCTTCATGGCAGCCCAATAGCCAGAGTTTTTCGTATAGCCTGTATGGAACTTAAACAATTGTCCGAATCCGGCATTTCACTAAAATCATCCAAGCCACCTGAAACAGCCTCTCATTCATCCATAGGGGCTAAGTTCACAGGAACGGACAATATAAAAAGGGCTCTGCGCCGGTCAACTAATACAGAAATTGCCCGAATGACTCAACTGGTTCCTTTTCTTGCCACAACAGGTAACACGGCGCCTTTTATCGGTCTGTTCGGGACTGTATGGGGAATAATGAATTCGTTTCATAGCATCGGGAGCAGCGGTTCAGCCAGCCTTGCTGTTGTTGCTCCCGGAATTTCCGAAGCGCTTGTTGCAACTGCAGCCGGTTTAGCCGTTGCAATACCGGCGGTAATAGCCTTTAACTATTTTATGCAAAAGATAAGAATCCTTGAAACTGAATTGCAAAGCTTTTCTGCTGACTTCCTGAATATCATAGAACGTGATATTTTAACCTGAGTTGAGCTATTCAGATTCAACCTAAAGGGTACAAAAAATGGCATTTGGTGGAAATAATAATAGCTTCATGTCCGATATAAATGTAACACCATTTGTTGATGTTATGCTGGTTCTCCTGATTATTTTTATGGTTACCGCTCCAATGATGATAGAGGGTGTCAATGTCTCCCTGCCTGAAGCGACATCTGAACCGCTTCCCGCAGAACAAGATCTGTTTGTAATAACTATAGATAAAAACAATCAAGTATATATAAACGACCATCAGGTGACACTTGATTTTTTGCAGGAGAAACTTATAAAAATCCTTGATGGACGTATTGGCCAGGAAATTTATTTAAAAGCTGATAAAAACATATCATATGGAATGGTGATGCGTGTTATGTCGGAAATAAAAGGAGCCGGCGTTGAAAAACTTGGTATGGTGACAGAACCCATAAAGTCCAATAAAGAAAAATAAGGAACGTGGACGAAAGTATGATTGCTCCTTCTTATTTATTTCGCAGTACATGGAATGACCCACTGAAATTAGTTTTGGCTTTTGCGGTTTGTCTGGTATGTCATGCGATTTTTTTTGCAATCTTGATTTATTTTCCAGTTCATACTCCATATAATAAAAAGTTTTTATCTTCTGTCATTAATGTTAATATGGTTACGTTGCCTGCTCAGAGAGCATCATCAGAGCCAGCCGGGCGAATTGAGATTAACTCCAAAATACAATCAACGCCGGCTTCTCAGATCCCATCCACCAGTATTAATGCCGACCGGGGTCGCTCAAAAACTGTGTCTGTTGCCACCCAAAAAGGTAAAAAAATAAAAAAATCGCTCAAAAAAAAGACATTCTCGCCATCAAAGGTTGTCAAAAGTGCTATAACAAGAATTGAAAAGCAGGTTGAAAATTCGAGGCCGGATCCGATTATAGCGGCAATCAACCGTTTAAAAACTAAAGTAGGGGCAATAACTGAAGCAAAAGATATTAAGGTAAATAAAGAAGGTCTGATTGGACAGGGCGGTAATATACCAGGTGGGGCTTTGACTACAGGCTACCGGGCTCTGAAACAAATAGATATATATAAAGCGGAAATTCCTTATTACATTGAAAAAAACTGGGCTTTTTCCGAGCAGCTCATCGGAGGAGATACTGATCTAATTGCAGTGGTTGTTATTAAAATCATGCAAAACGGCGAGATAAAGGATATATGGTTTGAAAAAAAGTCAGGCAACAGTTATTTTAACGAATCCGCCTTTAAAGCTGTTAAGAAATCAAACCCGCTTCCTGAACTGCCAAAAGAATATTTAAAAGCTTATTATAACATTGGCCTGATATTTACGCCTTCAGGATTGAGAAAAAGCAGCACTAAATAGTGCCTGAACGAAAACTGCTAATTTTCCCAAGTTCTGCGTCAGGCGCAAATTTTAATCCTCAAAATACCCCATGTATTTCTGCGGTTAAAATTTGCGCCTTCCTTGAACTTGAAAAAATTTTATAGTTTTCGTTAGGGCACTAAATAAAGTTAAAATTATATGTTTAAAAAAAAATACACCAAAATATTTTTTATAAGTTTGATAGCAACCGTATTTTTTTTGATTGAGTCGGCTCATTGCCGAACAAACTATGATTATATTGATATAAACAACCCTTTTATAAGAAAAATTCCGATTGCTGTTCCTTTGTTCAAGTCTATGTCGTATAATAATAAGGGAGAAAAATTTCTATCACAAGAAGCATCAAATCTGCTCTCAAAATCATTGGAATTTACCGGTTATTTCAAAATAATTGACAGGGATGCCTATCTTGCAGATCCTGAAAAATCCGGCATAATTGCTCCAAATATCAATTTCAAAAACTGGACAGGTATAGGGGCCGAACTTCTTATTACAGGCGGTCTTTTT
The DNA here is from genome assembly GCA_030262795.1 of Deltaproteobacteria bacterium. Taxonomy (GTDB): domain Bacteria; phylum Desulfobacterota; class Desulfobacteria; order Desulfobacterales; family ETH-SRB1; genus B13-G4. The sequence goes on from JAJSZO010000102.1 coordinate 4,036, forward strand.
TTAAAAGATGATATTGTTGAAATGGAACTCAGGCTTTATGACTCTTTTAAAGGTTTATTGATCGTCGGCAAGAGATATAAAGGTGTTGTGAATAACCAGCGTAAAATGATACATCGTTTTTGCGGGGAGGTTATATATAAACTTACCGGCAGCAGAGGAATTTTCAATAGTAAAATAGCTTTTGTATCCACAAGTTCCGGAAACAAGAATATATACTTATGTGAATTTGACGGACATAATCCTGAACAATTGACCTATGATAAATCTATAACTCTTTCTCCCGCATGGTCATCAGATGCAAAATGGATAGCTTATACATCTTACTCAAAGGGGAAGCCTGATCTTTATATAAAACATCTAAAAGATAAACATGGCGCTGTAGTAGCTCGAAAAGGGTTAAATATTACGCCGGCATGGGTACCAGGCAAATTTTCTCTTGCTGCTGCTCTTTCGTTTTCCGGTAACTCAGAAATTTATCTGTTGACCGGAACAGGAAAAATTATTAAGAAATTAACAAATAACTGGGGGATTGATGTATCTCCAACGTTTTCTCCGGATGGCGGCAAAATGGCATTTGTCTCCAACAGGTCGGGTTCTCCCCAGATTTATATAATGGATTTAGATTCCGGACAGGTAAAGAGGTTGACGTTTCACGGAAGATACAATACATGTCCAAGCTGGTCTCCCAAAAGTGATAAAATAGCATATGCAGGTATGGAAAATGGAGAAATCAATATTTACACAATAGAGGTTGAAGGAGAAAACTCGGCATTACAATTAACACACAACGCAGGAAATAATGAGTCCCCAACATGGTCGCCGGATGGAAGTCTCATTGTGTTTAGTTCAACTCGTGAAGGACATTCCGGAATCTATGTTATGACTGCTTATGGAACTGACCAGAGGCGTCTGCTTGCCTTGCCCGGTGAGCAGACAGATCCTGGATGGTCTCCATGAGATCAATTCCTAAAGGAGGAAAAAAAATGAAAAAAAAATTATGGGTATGCTTGTCTCTTTTATTGGTAATTCCAGGATTGCTGGTCGTTTCTTCTTGTGCAAAGAAGACAGTTAAGGTTGATCTTCCTGCTCAAACCCAGGAAGACGAAGCAGCAAAACTGGCTTCTGAAAAAGCAAAGCAGGAAGAGATTGCACAACAAAACCTTGCAAGACAACAAGAGACTGCAAAACAACATGCTTTAGCTGAAAAGCGTCGTCAAGAGGAAGCTGAAGATCGTAACATTATTGCAGCCAGAAACTTCTTCATGAATGAAAATATTTACTTTGATTTTGACAAGTCTGATCTTAAACCTGAAGCTCAGGAAGTTTTAAAAAGAAAAGCTGAATGGCTGAGAAATAATCCCGGCGAATCAATTATTGTTGAGGGCCATTGTGATGAACGCGGGACAAACGACTATAACCTTGCTCTTGGCGACAGGCGTGCTCAAAGCGCAAAGAATTTTCTGATTGATCTGGGTATTGCAGAATCACGCTTAACAAGAATCAGCTATGGCGAGGAGCGTCCTGCTGATCCACAACACAATAAAGAAGCGTGGACAAAAAACAGACGCGACCAGTTTGTCGTAGAGTAGTTGATAGTTAGGAACGTGGACGAAATAACTTCCCCAAGTAGGCGCACAGATTTGGGTCGAATTTGCCCAAATCTCAAATATAGGCTCAGATCGCAAAAGTTGATGGAATAGCGAGCTATTTCAATATTTTTGTGATTTGAGCCTGGATTTGAGATTTGGCAAAGGCGGCCTGAAGCTGTGATGCATAGTTGTGGAAGTTATTTCGTCCACGTTCCTTATGATTGAAGTGCCTAAAGTGAGCTCTCTTTAACATACTTTAGGCACACCGTCTTTTACCATCTTCTGAAAAGGGCTTTATCTCTGCAATGAAATATTTTGCTTTATTCTTATTAGTATTTCTAAATGTGTTGTGTGGATGTTCCATGCGTGGCGATATCGTTATGCTTGAAAATCGGATATCTTTGATTGACCAGCGCATTGCAAAATCGGAAGAATATAATAAAAAGCTGCAATCCAGACTGGAAGAATACATTAACCTGCTTGAAGAAAAGGAACAAACATTTAGAAATCAATCTGCTGAACTGCATGCAATGCAGGATCAGTTGAAAGCTGAAATGCGGCTCATAGGCGGAAGAGTTGACGAAACTGATTATTTATTAAAGCGGAAATTATCCAATTCAGGCACAATGACCGAAAACCGGTTTAAAAAAATAGAGGACTCTGCCGGTTTAAATAAAAATCGCATAACACGTTTAGAGCAGTACCTCAATTTTGAATCAGATGAAAATGATCTGAAAATAAAATCAAAGCCCCAATTCAAGAAAGAGCTTTCAGAAAATGAATTATACACAGTGTCCAAACAGGCATTTGATGCAGGAGACTTTGAAACTGCCCGCAATGGCTTTAAAAATTTAATAAATAAATTTCCAAAGTCGGCACATGCGGATAATGCCCAGTTTTGGATAGGTGAAACTTATTATAGTGAAAAATGGTATGAAAAAGCCATCCTTGAATATCAGAAGGTTATAGAAAAATATCCGAAAGGAAATAAATTGCCGGCTTCTCTTCTGAAGCAGGGATTTGCATTCTTTAATCTTGGAGATAAAGCAAATGCTCGTCTTATATTGAAGGGGCTTGTGAAAAAATATTCTAAATCCAATGAAGCTAAAATAGCGACAAAAAAATTAAAGGAACTATAGGCGTTACTATTCGGTATGATAAAAGTCATCGGTATAGATCCGGGACTGGCTGCAACCGGCATTGGCATTGTAAGAGGAACGGGGTTTAAGGTTGATGGCTTTTCATATGGCTGCATTAATACTTCAAAAAATACTCTCTTGCCGGCTCGTCTTGATCAAATCTTTTCTAAACTCAGCCTGATTTTAAAGAATGAAAAACCGGATCTAATGGTTGTAGAAGATGTTTTTTCTCTGGAAAAATATCCAAAATCCGGGATTATATTGGGAAAGGTTTCAGGTATTGTCCTTCTTGCCGGATGCAGGGCTGACGTGCCTTCAATTGAAATTCCAGTTCGTGAAGCAAAGCAGGTTTTAACTGGAAACGGAACTGCAACTAAAATGCAGCTTGAAAAAGCTGTAAGACACTTAGTTAACTTAACAACTCCTATTAGACCTTACCATGCGTCCGATGCTATGAGCCTGTCGCTTATAGGCTTGTTTCGTTACAAAAAATACATCGGGCAAATTTTACGCAGCAAAGCGGAGCATCTGTGATAAGTTATATTGAGGGAAAACTATTAAAAAAAGAAAAAGAGCGGATAGTTATTCTTGCTAATCAAATAGGATATGAAATTTTGCTGCCTGCAATCGTGATGGATACTCTTAAAACAAAGGCAGCAGGAGAAGAGATATCTTTTCATATTTACTATCACCAAGCTGAGCGACAGCCAAAGCCTGTTTTAATCGGCTTTAATCTGGAAATCGAAAAAGAATTTTTTCAGCATTTTATTTCTGTTGAAGATATAGGCCCCATGAAAGCGGTCAAAGCGCTTAATATCCCCGTCCATGAAATAGCGAGTGCCATTGAGTCAAAAAATGCGGCTAAACTTAAACAATTAAAAGGCATTGGAGCAAGAACCGCCGAAAAAATTATTGCCACACTTAAGGGAAAGGTGGATAAATTCGCTTTAACTATTAGTGACGAGCCTGAAAAAATACGGATTGCTGAAGACATCTCAACACAAATGCTGAATGTGCTGGTTTCTCAGCTTGGTCACAAGGGCAACGATGCAAAACGTATGATTGCTGAAGCAGTAAAACGCAACAAAAATATTTCTACATTTGAAGAACTCTTTGAAGAAGTATATCGTGGTACAAAAACTCCATGACAGATGATATCCTGAAATATTCTTCAGATAAACAGGGCATACTTACAGGAACAAGTCTGCCCGTCGATGAAGAACAAGCGATTAAGTCTTTGCGCCCTGAATATCTGGATGATTACGTTGGACAGGCCGAAGTAATTGAAACTCTCAAAATCGCAATTGAAGCAGCTATGGAACGTAATGAACCGATTGATCATGTACTTTTTCATGGACCGCCCGGTCTCGGTAAAACCACACTTGCGCATATTATTGCTAATGAAATGGGAAGTAATCTTACCGTTACTTCCGGGCCCGCTCTTGAAAAAGGAGGAGACCTGATAGGTATTCTAACTAATTTAGAGGATGGAAGTATCCTGTTTATAGATGAAATACATAGAATGCCAAAAATTGTGGAGGAATTTCTGTATCCTGCCATGGAGGATTTTGCTGTTGATTTTGTTTTCGACAAAGGAATACATGCCAGAAGTCACAGATACCATCTGAAGCCGTTTGCTGTAATCGGCGCAACCACAAGAGTAGGCCTGTTATCCGCACCGCTCAGGGATCGATTCGGCATTTTCAGGAGTTTTGATTTTTATAGCGAAAGCGATCTGGTAAAAATTACCAGGCGTTCTGCTGCTTTGCTTAATGTTCATATAAATAACAACGGAGCTGTTGAGCTTTCAAGGCGTTCAAGAGGAACTCCAAGAATCGTTAACCGTCTGTTAAAAAGGGTAAGAGATTATGCACAAGTTCGGTCAGATGGTAAAATTACAAAAAAAAACGTGGTGGCGGCCCTGCATTTGGAGGGGGTCGATGAGAAGGGAATTACCGATCTTGACCGTCGGTATATGAAAACAATAATTGAATTTTATAACGGAGGGCCTGTTGGAATTGAAGCGATTGCTGCGACACTTCTGGAAGAGACAGATACGCTTGTGGACGTTGTTGAACCGTATCTTTTAAAAATTGGAATGATTACAAGAACCTCTTCCGGCAGAAAGGCCTCAAAAAAAGCATACATGCATCTTGGATTAGCGCCTGTTGGGCGAGCTGTTGAGCTGTTGAGCTGTTAAAATGTTATTGCAGACTGATGGTCTCTAACCCATTAATATAATTGGTTAAAAAATGGAAATTTC
>JAJSZO010000103.1 GCA_030262795.1 Deltaproteobacteria bacterium
GCTTTGAGCTTTTTTGCTTTGAGCTTTCAGCTTATAGCTCATGTTCCCTCCATATCGAATTGAATCGTTGTGACCACCCAGGTGGAAACTGCATGGCCACGAACTTCCCCTGGAGAAAATTTCCATGAGGGAAGGGCCTTGAACACACTGTCATCAAATATCCCTGGCGGCGTTGACTTCAGAATCGTTATGTTGCTTACATAACCGGTTTCATCCACTAAAAACTTAACCTCAACCTTTCCAGTAATGTTAAGTCGCTTGGCGCGGTACGGATAGATGGGCTTCATCTTGAAAAATGCCATGGGCATCCGGTCTACCTCGCCCTGATTGTAAAAGTCTTTGAATGTAGCCGGTAGGGCAACCGGCATGCCCCCTGACAGCTTAGGGTTGATCTCAAAGCTCAGGCGGGGCATCTCCATCTTTATTTCCTGTTTTTTTGGAACGTTATGCTGCAGTCTGACCGTGGGAATGATTTTTTCAGGAGGTTTTTTTTCAGGCAGCTTTTCTTCTTTTTCAGGCAACGGCTTTTGAGGCCTTACCTGCACCAAATGCACTGGGACGATGGTTTCAAGATCGCTTTTACTAAACTCGCTTTGTACAAAAAAGGGCAGGATGGCAAATAAAAAAATATTGACCAGCAGGGCAAGACCCAGAGCTGCAAGCTTTCGGCTTTCGGCTTTCGGCTTTCGGATTCGGCTTAAAAGGCCGGTTGCTCTGAAAATCAGACTGTTCATAGGTAAGCTTTTTAACCTTCATCAGCCGATTTTGAAGCCGCTATACTCACATTCCTGGCTCCGGCCAGGCGGCACTGGTCCATTACCCGAATTACCACGCCGGTATGGCTGGACTTGTCGGCCACAATAACAATGGCGCCTTCAGGATTCTCTGCCAAACATCGCTCAATGTGTGCACGGACACTTCGAACATCAATTTGCTTTCTTTCCAAAAAAATATGTCCGTTTGTATCAATTCCTATAAGAACACTTCCCTTTTCCTTGAGCGCAGCAGTTGAAGCAGTGGGGCGCTGAACATCAATTCCGGTTTCCTTTACAAAGCTCGTTGTAACCATGAAGAAGATCAACAGAATAAAGACCATGTCAATAAGCGGGGCCATGTTGATGCCTTCGGTTTTGCCTTTTCGGCGGAGAGATTGATGCACATTGATCATTTATACATACCTTTTCAGAGTCATAACTACCTCATTCAAATGATTTTTCAAACGATTAGCACGGCGAGTAAGAAAAGCGCTCATAAAGAGTCCAGGAATAGCCACAAGCAGTCCGCTCTGAGTGGTAATCAGGGCTTCGGAAATTCCTCCTGCCATGGCCTTCGCATTGCCTGTGCCAAAGAGAGCTATTACATTAAAAGTGGTCATCATGCCGGTCACCGTACCGAGAAGCCCAAATAATGGTGCTACAGCGGCCAGCACAGCGATAACCGAGAGATAGCGTCTGAGAGGAGACATCTCTTGCATGGCGCATTGATCCAGAATATCTTGATCCAGCTTTTTGTTGCCTGTGCGCTCTTTAAGAAAACTCGCTACAACCTGGGCTCGAAGTCCATTTGAAGTCTTTGGCAAAGGGGTGCCGGAAAGCATCTCCACTGCCTGTTCCAGATCCACATCATCTTTGGCGATCCGCCGAAAATAAAGCGCCCGATCGACTATAAGAGCCCACATCCAGGTGGAGACCAGGATAAGGGGAATCATTACCGTCCCTCCTGGGCGGAGGTACTCGTATGCGTTTACAATAAAGTCCATTGGTCATTTATCATTTATCATTGATTAATTGGTTAATTGTTAATTGAAAAAATGACCAATGACCAATGATAACTGCCCCCATCTCCTATTCGATAAACGTTATTTCTCTGTGAATGATGTTGGTCAGGGCTACAGCCTTTTCTTCCATATCTCCGACTATGTGCTCCACGCGTCGGCTCAAAAAAGTGTGTACAAGCATTATAGGGATAGCCACTGCCAGACCAAGCATTGTGGTAACCAAAGCCTCAGAGATTCCACCAGACATCATACGGGGGTCACCGGTACCATACAAGGTAATGACGTGAAACGTGCTGATCATGCCGGTCACTGTGCCCAAGAGCCCGAGCAAAGGAGCAACTGCCCCCATAATGTTAAGCGCCGGCAAAAACCGCTCCAGGCGTGGAAGCTCTTTTAAGATTGCCTCCTGCAGCACACTTTCCAAGGTTTCCCTTTCTTCGGCCCTGGCGCCCAGTCCTGCTTTCAAGACATTACAAACAGGTCGTCCTTTTTTGTCCTTTACTGTGTCATCACACTCTTTCCATTTTCCTTCCAGAGCCAGTTCATTGACTTTCCCCATAACCCGGTCCGTATTGGCGTGAACACCCTTCAAGAAAATAATTCGCTCTCCTGCTATGATAAAAGCAAAGAGACCAATGGCCAGAATAGGCCAGACTATGGGTCCGCCATTTTTGATCTGATCTATGAGAGTAGATTTATGCGTGATCTGTCTGAGAGCTGCTCCCCCGGAAAAATCAAGCACAACATCCTCTGTCTTTCCCTGCGTATATTTTTTGAAATTACGTCTAATAGACCATGAGGGAAGGGCGGAAAGGGCAAAGAGTTGATGGCTTCCTTCGGAATAGCGTAAAAATCCGGTCTCCTTTCCGGTCGTATAAGCAGCGGTAAACTTGCCGATGGTCAAAATATCTCCGGTTTGCTTCACCCCTGAACGGTCAATAAATGACCCCGTACGCATAACCACATCGCCGGAAATGGCCGTTTCCTGAAAGAAAAGATCGGTTATGGTTTTAAAATCATCTATTCCGGGAAAGCGGTCTTTGTTCAAGATTGGTTTGAGTAGATCCAAACGTTCAGGAAAGCGTGCTGTCAATTGAGACTGTCTTAAGATTGTTTCAAGATCCCTGGCAACCACTCGCACTGTGCCTGAGAGCTCCCGCATACCCATCTCATCATCTGATTGCTGATGCGATAGCTTGATCTCTTTTTCTCTTAGCTTTTTAAACTCATTCTGCATGATCTCAATATCAGAGTTTAGTTTCTTGACCTCAGCTTCCATCCGGGCGATTTCTTTTTCAACGGATGTGCGGTCTTTCAGAATTCGCTCTTTACTCTCTCTGGCTTCAGCCAATGCAGCCGCATAGTCGGCTTTTGCTTTCTTGGAAGCAGCCCGCATGTCCTCGCCATAGGCAGGGACAGCCAAAAACAGGATCAATATCAGTACCTGAAAGTATCTCATGGAAGGATAATCCTCCCTATAGGGAGCCTGACCAGGTCGATTGACCGCTGACGACGGGCCATGTCCACAGCTTTATTTATCTCCCGACGATATTTGGAAGAAAGCGATAACCATCTTCCTGCTGCTTGATCATAATGGCCCACCACCTTGTTGTCCTGCGTCTGACAAAAAAGAGACAGCCGGCCCAGCCTCAGGATATCTATAAGTACGGATTGACCATTCAGATCAATGGTATCCTGATAAACCTCTACGGTGCGGCCGTATTCGGCCTCTATCTGAAGGGCTTCCATGACTCTTCGGTACTTTTCAGCAGCCGGTTTGTCCGGCAGTGCCAGAGTCTCTTTGATCAAGACAAGCCGGGCATCCCGTTCCTTTAACAAAAAGGGGATGTCCTTCTTGATAACCCCCTCAAGTTGCGCAACTACCGATTCGAGATACGATTGCAACTCTTCTCTGATCCGGGCAGATTCTTTGATTTTCCGCTCAAATTCGGCAAGCCGGACCTTTTGACCGCTAAGGGCCCTTTCGGTCTTGAGTTTGAGTCTTTCAAGATAGTCTTGATTTGTTTTCAACGACCGATAGCGGGCCGTGAGTTCCGCTTTGGTTCCAGCCCATACATTTTCTTTTTTCTGGGTTTCCTGACGAGTCTCAATTGTTTGCACAACCCTGTTTTGAATCTGATCCGCCCCTGTTTCGGCCCCGGCGGACTGCTCATGCATAACAAGGAGTAAAAATAAAAAAACCACCGTAAAAGAAGCTGTTTTATAACATCGGCTATAACTCATTCCACATCTCCTAAGGAACGTGGACGAATTAACTTCCACAAGTAGGCGCACAGATTTGGGTCAGATTTGTTCGATCTCAGATCACAAAAGTTGATGGAATAGCGGGCTATTTCAATATTTTTGTGATTTGAGATCGGGCAAAAGTGGCCTGAAGCTGTTATGCATAGTGGGGAAGTTATTTCGTCCACATTCCTAAACAAAAAAAGGCGTAACTCTGGCTTTGTACTACAACCCAAGTTACGCCTTCACTTTCTCCGCACACCATTTTAACTGCCGGAGACCGTAAGGCATTCCTCATAAAGATTTAACTTTCTAATTTAGATAAGAACTTCTTATTAACCCAAGAAAACAATCTTTGTCAAGGGTTTTTTAAAGAAGTTCCTTAGGCGTGAATCCGGGAATCAATTCCCGGACTTATTGGGATGATACCCAAAAGCCTTACAACTAACATAATAATTCCTTTTTGCCGGCTCCAGATCAACTAAAACATCTATGACTTCCGGAATCTCTGTAAGAATTCTATTCTTTACCTCTGTAGCAATCTTATGTCCGAACATTACCGTGATTTCAGGATTGATCTCTATGCTAATATCGACAAAAATATAGTTTCCGGAGTATCTGGCCCGCATCTGGCAAACTCGTATGACCCCAGAGGTATTCATTGGTACTGCCTCTATTCTATCAAGAATATCCACAGGCGGAGCCGAATCGACGATATCTCTTATTCCTTTCCACGCAACTCGACCCCCTGCCAGGACGATAAGAAATGATACAAGGAGTGCGGCATAGAAATCAAGGATATACCAGCTATGATGAATACAGGATCCCGCAACACCGAAAAGAACAGCCAGGGATGAAAGAGCATCTGATCGATGATGCCACGCATTCCCGATCAATACAGAACTTTTTATTTTTTTACCGATGTGATTGGTAACTCGAAATAATACCTCCTTCAAAATGACAGAAATTGCTGCTACAACTATGGCTATTTTTTGGGGAAACAGACTTTTGTGATCAATTATTTTGTCAATGGTGTTTTGGGCTATAAGAATTCCAGTCACTATAATAAAAATTCCAAGAAATATTGCCAGGAGGGTCTCAATCTTACCGTGTCCATAATGATGTTCCGCGTCCTTTGCCTTTACTAAATATTTTAGCCCAAAGAGTACTACAAAATCGGTAAGTAAATCTGCGAGGCTATGAACGCCATCTATTACAAGAGCATAGCTTTGACCATACACACCACCAGCCAATTTAATGGCGGATAGAAAAAGATTTATAAAGATGCCTATGACGGTTATATTAATACCTGATTGATAGTCATCGGTAAATCCATCTTGAGAGCCGTTAAAAGAGGCGGTACTTTCCATATTATACGCTATTTTTATTTTTTTTAGAGCCTGTTTGAAAGCCAGGAATTTGAACCATTTTTACGCTTTAGCAGTCAATTAATCAGTTTTCAAACAAGCCATAAGGAATGGGGATGAGATAACTTGCTTACAATCATAAGTATTTTCTAATTAAGGTTTAGATTTCTATCTTTAAAAGAGGTTTCTTATTAACTGCAAAAAATATTTTTGTCAAGTCTTTTTAGATTTGGTAGCGGCTTTCCAGCCGCAATCGTTACTATTGGGAAGCTGTTTTCATGGTGAAATTGAAACTGGCAAAAACGCAAATTTATTTTTGAGCGAGCCCTTATTTGCAATCCTGAAAAATTCTTGACAAAGAGATTGATTTGCATTAGACTCATCTAAATTAGTCAGATCTATCGAATTATTAGGGGTGTCTTACGGTTTTCCGACCGAAAAGCGGGAGAAAGTGAAGGCGTAACTTGGATTGTGAAAGCAGCCGGGTTGCGCCTTTTCTTTTTTAAAACAGGAGCGGCGATAACCTTGAGTTTGAGGGAAGGCTGGAGAATTCGGATATTCAAACGGTTGGCAAGATTATGTGGACAATGGTTTGAGCTTTTACTGAGGCAGCTATGAACCAGAGAACAACAACACCGAGAAAATACGGCTAAAACTAAAGTCTGAAAATGAGGTCGAAGATATCAAAAAGGTGTAAGCATTTTAAGGCTGCAATTTATGGCGGGTTTAAAGAGATCAAGGGTGTCTGGACCTTTACCAAGATAATGGCGGAGACTCCCCGCAAGGGATCAAAAACCTTGATGCAGTATGATAACGTGGATTATAATATTGGACTTTCGGATTCATTCTTTGAGCAGAGTAATCTCAAGAGATAGGGGATATCAGTAAAATTATACTTTCCCCCTTTTTTTATGTTCTCGAAAATAAATGTAAAGTCCAAATCCAAGAGCCATAAGTACGGCCCCAAGGCCTAAAATGATGAGGTTTTCAAACATAGCCTATTCTCCCTTGTCAACCCAAAATGCTATTATTGCTACCATGGCGGTAATGAGTACACCGAATAAAGTCAAGAAGGTAGCTGATCCTTTTGCCAAAATGGTTACATCAAGCTTTCCTTTTAAAATGTCAAAAACAGGTTAAAGAATTTCGCATAATAATGTTAAGCTGGATCACTGTCCTGTCAATTGTTGTTTGCCTTCCTTATACAACCCTTGCCATTGAAGCAGACCCTTTAAAAGATATGGATCTGAACTCCCTGACTGAGGAAACATCTGTTGAAGAAAAAACGAAAGTCCTTTCAATTAGCGGTTATCTGGAAAGCCGCAACCAGTTAAGAGTAAAGGGCATGGATGAACCTATCTCGCTCAGACAGCGGTTGTGGCTGGATTGTTGTCTGGGCCAGGATTGGATCAGGGGATGGGATCAATCCCATAGACCTGATTAACCCCAAGGATTATCGAGACCCAATTGCAAGCGCCAGGGCAGATGCCAGGCTTCCAATTTTGTTGGTGGACGGAATATTCCTGTTGGGACCTGTCACGTTGGAAGGGGTCTTAATCCCAAAGGCAGAGGTAAACGAATTTCCCCTGCCTGATAGCCCGTGGGAACCAAAGGGGCTGAAAAGCTTAAAAAGAAGTGCTGAATCAGGTGAGATTATTCTTTCCCCTGGAGAAGAACCGGACGACTGGTTTAAGGATTCCGAGTTTGCCCTTCGAGTCTCCACAGTAACAGGCGGCTTTGACCTGGCGCTTCTTTATTACAACGGCTACACAGATGATCCTGTATATCACCGCGATTTTCTGACCGATGGCAAGATGCGTTTCACCCCTCGTTATCACCGCTACCAGCGGCTAGCACCTTTTTCTTTTCTGTTGTTTTGTCGCTTGTGCTTTTTTATTGTTTTTTTCCACCAATCCTCAAAGTCATTTTCTTTATTCCACCAGTTGTTTATATCTTTTTCTGAGTTCAGCCAATCCGGGTGATTCCATTTCCACCTATGTTTCACATTCCATCCGGTTATTATGATCTTTGTTGTTCCTTTGAATCGCTTTCCGTTTTTTAACTCACCTGAAAGGGTTGCCTCATATTCCTTTCCGGGGCTCATCTTAGGAAGGGTTTCCATGGCCTTAAACTTGTTGAATTTAACCAGCATCACAGGGCTTTTGTATTTCTCTAATAATTTGCTTCTGTTATGCCACTCTTTAAAGCCTTTCCTTTCTTTAAGGTAGCGATTCTCTTTTGATTTTATAATTAAAGCTGCCTTTTCCTCATTAAACCTCCAGGGCTGGGGAGACAGCAGATAATTTAACAGCTCAACTTTCGGAGTTAAAATGTGCATCAATAATTTCAATATGTTACATAGATAAAATCACAAATTTTATAGCATTATAAAGAACTTCTATAGACTATATTTTGGGCATATATCCACATAACATGTTGAAATAACATAAAATTATATATTTACCTCAAGTCCGAAAGTTGAGTTAACAGGATTGTTTCAGGGACTATTTCTTTTACACTATACGGTTTTCCTTGATTGTCCTTAAGGTTGGTTATCATGCAAAGGATAGAAACCCTCTCGGCAAAGTACCTGACCCACTTTTTTCCCTCCATATGTTTTTTTATCCAGTTGTACCAGTTGAGGCTCCATCTTTTGGGATAAATTTTTATGGCGGAGGATATGATTTCTTCAGGCATAATAAGATCGCGATATTTCAAAAGCTCTTCGTCAGTGTTATATTCGATTGTCTGTTTCCATAGCCCATCTTCTTTTATGAAAACCGCCGGGCCAATTAGGATAGATCCATCTTTAGAAACTATTTTGCCAATTAGGATGACACCATTTTTGTACGGTATTTTGTCAATGATAAAATTTTTATCGCTTTCAGCGACCATATCAAAATTTTTTCCCGGATCTAAACCAGCTTCTTTAAACAATTTTTTGTTTATTGATACGGTTTCTTTGGTTAATGTCTCATAATACCATTCAAGATCCTTTGCTAATAACGCCGAAATCTTTGCAGCAAAGGTATTTTCCGGGCTATTGTATTGAGCTTGAGATCTATCAATTATTTCCAATTTTATCGGGTAGTTTGAATCTGATGAATAGGTATTTTCACTTACCAGTAAAACAATCAGTATACAAAGAAATATCCATATACATTTAAATCTCATTGCTTTTGCTGTTATCATATACATATTCTTCTAATTTTCAACTTTCATCTTATTTTAAAGAGGCTACCTTCTAAGAACGAGAAAAAACGGTGTAACTATGCCGATGATGCGAGGGAGTAAAGCAGTATTCTTTGAAAATCTCCTTGAGTTTGCTCAGTTCGTTCTTCCAGTCGATTGTCTGAGTGTTTATGCTTTCAAGCAATTCACAAAAACTTACTCGACTACCGAGGTCCCAATAAATTGGACTGCCGATTTTTTCACCCTTTGCCGACCCGCATACAATGATAGCCTTTTTACCATTAGGGGGGTATCCACTCCTCTCTCGTTAGACTTGTGGAGGGCGGGACTTGCCTCCAATCATATTTGCGTAGGGCGTTGGATCAGTTTGCACCGCCTGTTCCAGTAAAC
>JAJSZO010000104.1 GCA_030262795.1 Deltaproteobacteria bacterium
ACCCCAGGAATGGCAGCCGGGATAACAGAGCATGTCTGGACTTTCAGGGAACTGTTAACAGTAAAAATTTACTACTGATTTATAATCAAAGTAGTAGCGGGAGAGCACCCATTTATGGCTAATGTGCCAAAATCCGAATCATGGGTCAGCATAAAACGCTGCTCCTGATATGCAATGTTCAGGTTGTATCCTTAGGAACGTGGACGAAATAACTTCCCCAACTATGCATCACAGCTTCAGGCCACCTTTGCCCGATTTCAAATCACAAAAATATCAAAATAGCCCGCTATTCCTTCAACTTTTGTGATTTGAGATCGAACAAATTTGACCAAATCTATGCGCCTACTTGGGAAAGTTATTTCGTCCACGTTCCTAACCCTTGATCCGGTCTTCTGCCACCAGACCGTCTTTGATATAAACTATCCGGCGAGCGTATTCCATAACCATTTCCTCATGAGTAGAGAAGATAAAGGTGACATTTTTTTTGCTATTCATTTCCTTCATTATTTCCAGGAGCCCTTGACCGTTCCTGGAATCCAGGTTGGCTGTAGGTTCATCTGCAAGTACAATGATTGGATCGGATACGATTGCTCTTGCAACAGCCACCCGTTGCTGTTGACCTCCGGATAGCTCGGCCGGCCGCCTGTCATATTTGCCTTCAAGTCCCACCTCATTTAGTATGGCTTTTGCTTTTTTTCGTCTCTCATCTGCAGGAATGCCCTGAAGCAGCATGACATATTCAACGTTTTCCAGCGCCGATAGAACCGGAATAAGATTATATGCCTGGAATACAAAGCCGATACTGTGTAATCTAAGTTCAGCCATCCGGGATTGAGTCATTTTTTCATAGGAATTCCCTGCTACTGTTATTCGGCCGGAATCAGCCGAATCCAGTCCCCCTATCATATTAAGCATGGTTGTCTTGCCTGATCCTGAAGGGCCTGCCAGGGCAACAAAACCTCCTTTGTCAATAGAGAGAGTTATGCCCCTGAGCGCTTCAACTTCAAGTTTTCCCTGTTTATATGTTTTTTTAACATTGATACATTCCACGATGCTCATTTTATCTCTCCGGTTTACAAACTCATTTTTATGGCTGTATGTGAGCTTCAGGTATGACGTAAAGCTTCAACCGGCGTAAACCTTGCTGCCTTGATTGCAGGATAAGCGCTTACCAGAAGACCCAGAACCAATACCACCAGATTGGCTGCCGAAAGATCCCATACGGAAATAACAGGAAAAATCACACGCGACATTCCTGCAAATTCGGCACCGGCGGCAAAGGCTGAAAGATCTATACCGCTTCCCGATAGAGCATATACACATAAAAAAGCCAGAATATTTCCTGTTGCCATGCCGATTAGCAGCAGTATTAATGTTTCAGTCAATACCCCTGCAATAATCCGTCCCGGTTTCATTCCCAGTGCCTTGAGCAGGCCAAACTCTCTCATCCTTTCAAACACAGCCATCAGGGTGGTGTTTACTATACCGAAACCCATGGCAATAAAAACAACAAGGTACCATATTAAAATAAAACCATCATAAATTTTTAAGTATGCATTCAGCATTGGCAGTAATTCTCGCCAGGTGTTAACTTCCAGGTTAGATGGAAGTTCAGCGTTTAAGGTGTTTTTAACATGAAGTGCATCCTGGTGATCCGGCAGAATAATGGATACTTCAGAAATACCATTCTGAAGTTTAAGCATTTGCTGAAGTACAGGCATGTTCACAAAGACAAACTTTTTTTCTGTGAATTCCAAATCAGCTTTAAATATTCCTGAAATACGAAATGCACGTGAAGCGATCTCCAGCGAAGTATCCTGAGACATGAGAATGAGCTTATAGCCCAGTTTAGTTTCAAATTTATCAACAAGCGCCTGGCCAACTATAATTCCGTTTTTATCATCAGGTTTGAGATAACTACCCTGGATAGCTGCGCTTCCAATAAAAGAGATATCAGCTTCTCTAAGCGGATCAATCCCTACCAGGGTAACACTGCTCGAATGTCTGGCATTGTTGGCAATGGCGCTGACCCGAACCCTTGATGCCCATCTGGCATCTGATGGAAGGGTATTATTAAGCATATTTTCCACGAGTTCCGGATTTTTAATACTGTTTTCAATAACCGGATCATCTCGAAAGCCTTTTTGGTGAACCTGAATATCTCCTGTAAGGGTAGATATGCCGTTATTTACCATCGCTACAACTATCCCCCTCATAAGCGCTCCCAGAAAAACCATATTCCAGACACCAATTATTATAGCAATCATAATAACAGTTGTTCTTCTTGAATTTCGCCAGATATTTCGCCAGGCTATTTGTAAGTACATGAGTCCTCATACATAAGCTATTGCTTCAACCGGCCTGAGCTTCCTTATTTTAAGAGTCGGATACAAGGCAGATAAAAAGGTGATTAAAAACACCGATAGAGGCCCGCTAAAAACGGAAAGTATTGAAAGCCGGGGATGAATACGTCCGGATATCCCAAACTGGCTCAAAATTTCAGATGAACCATAAATGTCTATCCCATTGACCTGGAAATAAAAGGTTATAATACTTCCAATTATTATACCTGCGATAATTCCCAACATCGTCATACTCATGGATTCAAACAGCACAATTTTTGTTAAGCGTCCCGGGGTTGTGCCAATAGCCATTAGAACGCCGAACTCTCTTGTTCGCTCAAAAATAGCCATAAGAAAAGTATTTAAAATACTAAAAGCTACAACCAGTATTAAAATTACATAGAAAATAATTCCACTTATCAGGTCCATCTGTATCCCCTGAAACAAACCAGGCATAAGTTCCTGCCAGTCGAGGACAGTTATGTCGTATTGATTGGTTTGATTATTAATAACTTTCCGGATGTTCTTTTTTGCAGTGGAAACGTCTCGCAGTGATTTGCATACAGCCACAACCTCATGGACCGAATTACGCATTGAATATGCATCTTGAAAAGTTTTAAGAGGAATATGGATGGTACTTCGATCAAACTCATCAATACCCGATCTATAAATTCCCTTTACCTGAACGACAGTCGCTGCAATAGAGCCATCCCGTCCCTGCCCCAGAATAATCAATTCATCGCCGGGGCCTGCTTTCAAATTTTTTGCAAGCAACTCTCCAAGCAATGCTTTATCGGTGTCTTTTTCAGACAAGTAGCTTCCCACCCGGATCAGTTTCGCAAGACTTGATACCTTTGCTTCTCTAACCGGGTCAATTCCAGTCACAATTACTCCATAAGTTCTTTCTTTGGAAGAGATAAGTGAAAAAGCGTTTGCGCGAAATGTGTAAGCATCAATTGCGTGGAGGTTGTCCAAAATTTTGCCTGCCGCAGACGGATCAGGCACTATTAGATGCATATCCCTTTTGTTCTGGTATTCTTTTGCCTGAATTTTCAAATGTCCGGCATGAATTTTAACTGAGGAATTGATCAGAGCTTCGTAACTGCCGAACTGAAAAGACAGCATAAAAATCAGCAACAAACTGGCAAATGCTATGGCAGAAATCGTTAAACCAGTTCTTCTTGGATTTCGCCAGATATTTCGCCAGGCCATTTTTGCATCTATCGACACAATTCTTACCTTCCGGGATTTCTAAGATTGGATGTTGTGAACAGACTATTTTTAAGTTTTTGTTTAAAAACAAGTTCATTATATACTAATTCAGTATACTTGTTTCTATCATCAGTTTTTTGCATTCGCCACACCTTGGGAAACAGCTTGCCGCCAAGCATCTGTATTTGGAAACCAGTCATTTTTTTTACAGGCTTGAAGTCCTCATCAAAAAATTCCTGACTTAAAATTATGTTGTCTTCCCTGATTTTTAGTATCTGCATGCCCCAAACCACCGGAGCTTCCGGTTCAGGTATGGACTTGATGAGATAAACTTTTTTTCCATTAATATTTTCAGACCCGATCAGTGTGTGTGTATAATTATTTATAATGCTGTCGGTTTTGGACAGATCGTTGTTGGAGAAATCCGATCCCATCCATGCCTGAGACATCATTGAAGGTGGAAGCTTGATTACGCGATTGATCCTGGGATTATATATCCACATCTCACGTCCCTTCTTAAGGGTTCCATTGCCGTTATCCTTAGGCGGAGCAATTATTCTGAAAAGACTTTCCTTTTGCCCTTTAGTCCAGGCCTTTATTGTCATACTCCTTTCCCAGTCCGGGCGGTGAATGGTCATTTGAATTGTTGCAATTGATGCATTTCCCCGCATATAATTAAAACTTGCTTCTATAATAGACCGGGCGTCTTGAGCCTTGGCAGTTGCAGAAAAAGCGGTAATAAGTATTAAGGACAAAAAAAGTCCAAAAATCAAGTTTTTTGCCATATAAATTCCTTTCAACCTCAAAAAGTACATAGCCAACCCTTTCCATCAGCTATCTCATGTGTGGGCTATTGCTCTAATTTCTTCGGCTTCAGAACTGTCTCCAAAGATAGCTTTGTTGATTATTCTCTCAGTGTTCTCATTATAAGTTCCTTAAAACATCAATGCATAAGATGACAAATTCTAAGTAATTTTGGCTTATCAATATTCACTTTTCAATCTAACCCATTAAAATTATAGTACAATGATTCATTTGGGAAACTTTTATCAGTATATAATTTTCGTCTAATATCAAATTTAAAACCACTTGACGAGTAAATGTTGATTTTTTTATAATTTTCGATCTGAAAATGGAGGGTCAAAAATAAGGTAACAATTTTCTTTTCAAAGGGGGAATTTGAAGGTTTTTTAGAAAACTTTGGACTGTCGAGTTACCTAAATATGCTCTTTGATGACATGAAATGACATAACAGCTTTGGTAACTTTGCTTTTTCCGAAATGGAAAAAAATACCAAGCCACAAAACCTGAAAAAAAATAATTATGGCCGGATGCCAAAGCGCCGTCAGCCCCCGGATTATATCGCAGTTTGTCGCCACGGCACCCTCAAAAACAAAGGTCAGACCAACAGCGTAAATAATCCCGATTGCGGCCATCATTTGATATTTTGTGATTTTGCTGCTCCCTCTGTAATCTGCCCTTAAAAACTCTGAAACCACACGCCAGATCTGAGTTACCAGGACAGTCAGCAAGAATGCCTCAGGCTGCCTGTCATTTAAAAACAGGGCGATCCCGACCAGCCCGGTTAAACAGCAGATCAGCGCTGTAAAGGCTGGGACAGGAACGATCCTTTTTCCGTCCAGCCCGTCTGCGTAGGAAATCTTTTTTGTTGCACCATAATAGACAAAGCAAAAACGCTTCATGAGCTTTTGAAAAAACGGCGTCAGGCCCGCAACAGGTTTGCCGTAACAGCAGCCGAAACTGATGCATGCCAGCCAGCCAATACCTTCGCCAAAAGCATAAGCAATGCCGATAGCGGCCAGAACAGTCATCACCGGCAGATGCATCTCATTCCAGGGTTTGACAATATACCGGGCTAAAAGCAACAGCCATGGAATAAGCAAAAGACCGACAAAAAAAGCTCCTCCGACACTAATGGTAAAGGTTTTATGTTCCACCCATCTTGCAATCAACCTGGATGCCGGCACGCAAATGGAAAAAACTATCGCTGTGACAAGAAAAATGATCGGGGTCAGAACCCCTGCTGAAGTTAAGAGGACAAAAAACAGAATCGCGGCAAAAACACAGGCATTGGCTGTTAACAGACCGTAATAAGTAAGATTTATCCCCTGCCAGTTGCCGTCCGCCAGTTTGATCCGGAGGAACTGCACCGAATATCTGCCATCGCTCCTGCGGCAGATGCCTGAAGCTCCAATACAACAAAAGGCCTATCAGTCCTGTTAGGCATAGAATAAAGACAAAGTTTGCCATTGTTCTTTTCACCCCTCAAAAAAACCGTGAACCCGTTTCCGTAAGGGCGTATTGCAATACGCCCCTACTTTCCACGCGCCACGGACGAACGAACGAAGACTTCAGTCTCTATTAGAGGTTTCTGAAACCCGCTGACAAAACGGCTCTGTACCTCACGCCGATGCAGATTGGCCACAATATCCGCATCAAAAAAGATCCGGTTTTTCTGGAAAAGGAGCACATCAACCGAACTTCCGGGCAGATAAAGGCTCTTTGGTTGTCCCTTGATAAGCTGCATATGCGGTTTGACCGGCACAGGATCGTCATATCGGTATTTGCTATAGCACTGGGAGATACCTCCAATCATCAGAGCAACGATTTCAATCATCGCCACAAGTCCGATACGGCTTCCTCCTTCGATATCGGTATTGATTACAGTAACCACGCGTTTGTTCCTGGAATAAGGAGTTACTTCGGAAATGACCGCATATGGATTGCATGAATGGCAATAACCCGGAATTTCATAAATATCAGCCACCGTGCCCGTTACCGGCACGTGATTGTAGTGATACTTTTCAGGAGTCAGCCGGAAGACTGCAAAATCCCCGCCTTCAAACGCTTTGAGCCAGGCCGTCCGGTCCGCCCCAAGCAAGTCTTCGAAGCTGAAAAACTTCTCTTTGATAAAGAGGAGGTTATCCCGGGCCAGGGAGCCAGCCAGCATTTTTGCATCCGCCGGCGATACCACGACAGTGTCATCCTGAGGCATGGGTCGGCATTGCCAATACTTGATCTGACGTTCGAATATTTTTCTGGCGGTGTTAAGCCTTGATACAGGCTCAACGCATTCGTTAAGATCAACCCCGAGTTCGCTCAACAGATTTTGGCCTCCTGTCAACCTCACGCCCAGGGGCAGATTGTAATTGATAAAAGCCAGTATTCCCGATATCCGTAACGAAGTCAGGGCCTGGTACAAAACCGGCGATCTTTCCCGCACGTCGGAGTAAATTATATTGATCAGACGGTCGCAGAAAAATCTTTCCGTGCGGATATCACCGGAGATGCGCTCAATATATTGGTGGGTCATTGTGCATGATATGCCGTAGTTAGTCATGAGTTGCATCGGTTGCATTGCTGATTAAGCTGATAAAACACAAGCAGCATCAGGTGAATGAGCTGTTCCAGTAATTTTGATGACAACTTTTCGTCAAGAACTGCTTTTTCACTTTCAGCCAGAAAATCCACAGCATTTCTGCCGTTTAGAATTTTTAACAAAGCCTTATTGTAAAGCCCTCCACGCCAGTTAGTCCAGGAATTGAGTTTTTTCAGTGCACAGGCAAAAAGATCAAGTCCTTCCTGCATGTGCTTTTTCTTTAACACTTCACGGTAATATTTTTCCGCAGCGAGGTTGAATTCGTCAGCGGTAAGCTGTGTGGAATGTTTTGCCGAGGCGCTGTCCAGGATTTTTCGGGTAAGACGACCGGCAGCAGAAAACTCTTCAGGCTCGTTTATACGCCGTTCGAGGTCGTTGAGCGTTTCTTCGAGATGCATCATTTTTACCAGATCTTTTGCATCCTCACGGATGATACGCAAAAGAGCCCTGAGGTATTCGATATTATGTACCCGAAAAAAACCGGCATAACGCCGGCTCTTTCTGATGTTGTGTGTCCGGCGCAAAATTTTTTCCATAAACTGATTTCCGGTTGATTTGTGCACAAAAAAAGTTGGTATGCCGATGGCTGCCCCGAAAAAAATCTGGCGGCGTTCACTTTCTACGGTTGGATCATCGGGAATATGCGCATGGGAAACCTGCCGCTGAAAAATATATTTGTAAGCCAGAGCCGTTATCAGCAACTGCAGGTTTACGGCCTGTGCTATATCGTCCATAAACCTGTTAAAAAGGCTATAATAACGTCCTTCAAAACCGGAAAAACCAATAGTGTCGAAGGCTCTTAATCAATACAGCATATACAGCGGCATATCCCGATGGAAAACACCCATGGAGGCAAGATCATCCTTAAGCTTTTGTTCACTGCCGGGCCGTTCATCAATGGCCGGACTCTCGTCGGTACTCAGCAGGGCCACAGGGTAGTTGATCAGCCGGAAATCGCGCACATAATCGCCTTCCAAACACAAAAAGCGGCTGACAGCGCTATCAAGCCATTCGGGTCCAAACGGAGTCAGGGGATAGCCGAAAAACTTCATGCCGGCTTTTTTTTTCCACCTTTGCCAGATCATTCTCAGGTGGGTGTAATCAAGTTCATGTGGCAGAAACCCGAGAACTTTCTCCGGATGAAAATCCTGAAAATCAAGACGGTAGGGAGCTGCTGAATAGGCGCCGACAAACAGCGGAAGAAAATGCTCGCAAATTTTAATCACGAGATCGCCATAGTATTTCTCATCCGTTGCAGTAAACCCGGATTCAGGATTGCCAAGCAAGCGGGTCAGCTTGCGACTGCCCAGGCTGACGTGGATGCCGTTATTGGCCAGGCTGATATTGGATGTATTCGGTAGTACCACCAGATTGTTTGTAATGATGCCGGCTTCCTTTAATTTAATCACTGCGTTGAGCTGGCTGCGGGAAAGGACCTCGTGGCATAATCCCATGTAACGGCGCTTAATCTCGCCCCGATCCCATCCGGAAAGGCATGGACTCATATATAGTTCCCTGTAAAAGGCATCGGGAATCAATTCGTTCAACTGCCTCTGGCGGACAGGCGGATGGGGCGCAAAATAGGTCTGAACCTGTTGGCCGCTGTCAAGAAGTCCAAATCGACGGTTTGCGTATTGGATTAGAAACTGGGACAAAAGAAATCGCAACGATGTTTCACCTGCTATCCCTTTCCCCATCTGCTGATCGGGTGTTATTGGAACCGGGCAGAATGAATGCGTCTCGGGTGAAGTATTATCGTTGAGAAAATGACCCATCATTTTCTCTCCGGCAGCCCTGATAAGGGGATCAATGTCCTTTTTGCC
>JAJSZO010000105.1:0-2208 GCA_030262795.1 Deltaproteobacteria bacterium
GATAAAACATATCCTGTTCGTATGTACAGGTAATATATGTAGAAGTCCATTTGCTGAAGGTTTATTAGAAAAGCTTGTACAAAAAAATGGAATTAATGATATTGTTGCTGATTCAGCGGGGTTGCTTGCGCTTCCCGGCAATAGTGCGACTGGTCTGGCTCAGAAAATTGCGGCAGAATATGATGTTGATCTGTCCGGCCATACTGCAAAATATGTTGAAAAAGATATTGTAGATGGAAGCGATCTTATACTGGTAATGGAAAATTCCCATGCAAAGAATCTTTTGACAGCCTTTCCTGAAGCAGAGGGTAAAATTTTTTTGATCAGGCATTTTGCCGGCTTTGGATCTAAAAATAGAGCTGTTGCAGATCCTTATGGTCTAAATTACGAGGCTTATCGTTTTTGCTTTCTTGATATTCAGGATTGTGTTTCAGGTCTGGCAGGACATATCAAAATAGCCCGCTATTCCATCAACTTTTGTGATCTGAGATCAAACAAATCTGACCCAAACCTATGCGCCTGTTTGGAGAAGTTATTTCGTCCCCGTTTCTAATATTTCGTTATTGGATTCTCATAGATACAGCATCTGAGAATACCAGGTCGTTCAATATTTCAAGTTCAATATTTTGATCAGATTCTATAGAGCAACGTAATCTTATGGAACAATATTTTTTACATATAATATCATTGATATCAAAAGTACTAAAACATCCTAAATGATCATCCAAAGAAATATTATTAATCATCTTTTTTTTCATACACTATCCTTTAGGTAAGTTATTTCCTAAGTTGGTAAATATCTACGTTCTATCTTTCAAATGCAATATTTTCAAAACGTGTATAGCTATCCAGGAACGTTAATGTCACCTCGCCTGTGGGGCCATTTCTATTTTTTCTAATCAGAATGTCTGCTATACCTTTTTTGGGATTGTTTGCATCGTTGTTGTATATTTCGTCTCTGTATATAAAAGTAACTACATCTGCATCCTGTTCAAGAGCTCCGGATTCTCTCAGGTCTGATAGTCTTGGCTGCTTGTCGTTTCGTTGCTCAAGCATTCTGTTGAGCTGAGACAAAGCCATTACCGGAATGTCAAGCTCTTTGGCCAAAGCTTTCAGAGATCTTGATATTTCGGAGATTTCAAGATCTCGACGTTCAGCAGACATACGGCCTTTCATAAGCTGAAGGTAATCAATAATGACAAGGCCTATATCTTTTTCCATTTTTAATCTACGGGCCTTTGCTCGTATTTCCAGAGCTGATATATCCGGGGTATCGTCAATAAAAATAGAAGTATCAGATAGAACTCCGGCAGCATCTGTCAATTTGCGCCAGTCTTCCATGCTGAAAAAACCTCCTCTTAAACGAGATGAATCAATCCTCGCTTCAGAACAAAGCAAACGCATTGATAGTTGTTCTTTTGACATTTCAAGGGAAAATATAGCTACAGGCACATTTGCATCAATTGCTACGTTCCTGGCAATATTAAGGGCCAGAGCTGTTTTTCCCATACTTGGACGTGCGGCAAGAATTATAAGTTCTGATTTCTGCAGGCCGGATGTAAGACTATCAAGACGGGTAAACCCTGTTGGAACACCGCTTACCAAGCTCTTATTGCCCTGTCTTTCCTCAAGGGTCTCAATATTGCCATCAATTATTTCACTTATAGGATAGAATGATTGTTTATGCTTATTCTTTGAAATTTCGAAAATTGAACTTTCAGCAAAATCTATTATTTCATCAATATTGCCCTTGTCCTCAAAGCATTCTTTGGCGATTTCATTTGCTTTTTCTATAAGTTGCCTTAATGATGCCTTATCATGAACAATTTTAGCATAATGTTTTGAATTTACAGCAAGCGGTACGGTATCAACAAGCGTGGCGAGATATGTTGCCCCTCCAATCTTCTCTAAATGCCCCCTTTCCTTGAGAGCGTTGGTAAGAGTTACAAGATCAACAGGTTCATTTTTTGAAAAGAGTTCAACAATACCGGAAAATATCTTTTGATGAGCCGATCTATAGAAATCTTCCGGTGAAATAATATCAACGATATCAATCAATGTGTTGTTGTCTATAAGGATTCCGCTGAGTAAAGATTCCTCAGCCTCAATACTTTGAGGAGGAATTTTATAAAGAGAGGGGTCTTGTTTGTTTTGAAACTGCCTATTGGCCATTGGTTTTAGATGAAATATAAACTTGAGTTCTTCAGA
>JAJSZO010000105.1:2308-4571 GCA_030262795.1 Deltaproteobacteria bacterium
TAACTTTATTCCGGGACTATTTCAACGGTTATTTCAGGCTCAACTTCTTTGTAAACTCGTATAGGAACTTTGAATGTGCCGATTTTCTTTATGGGCTCACTAAGCAGAACCATTCTTTTTTCAACTTCTATATTCTGGCTTGCAAGTGAATTAATAATATCATTCACAGAGATTGAGCCATACAGACGATCTTCTTCACTAACTTTTGCAGCTATTTTGCAAACAATCCCTTTAAGTTTATTGGCCATTTCTTCAGCAAGGCTTTTTTCTTTGACTATCTGGAGTTCGAATTTAACCTTTTTCTGTTTCAGCATTCTGCGGTTTTGAGGTGTGTCCGGCACAGCCTTATTCTGAGGCAAAAGATAATTGCGGGCATAACCTTTGGCAACATTAACTTTACCACCGATTATGCCTAGTGATTCTATAGTTTCTTTCAAAATTACTTTCATTATAACCTCCACAAACAGCTTTATAGCTGAGTTGCTATTTTAATTTTTTGCATCTAATTTTCTGAAATTAAGCCACATATCAAAGAAACCAAGCCCTATAACGAAAAGCAGAACCAACTGTTGCAGAGCAAGAACGCTATACAGGAAAATCCTGAATATACGTGGAACGTTTTTTTTTTCAAAATAAAAGGACACAATTGCTATGCCTTGAAAAAAATATATTGTCATAAGGACAATCAGACCGTTTAATCCTAAAAGATTAAAAGTATTGTCTGACAAAATAAGCGCCGCGCCGCATCCTATAAAAATCCAGACCATGAATTCCGGCGCTTGCCATAAGTTAAGAGAACCAAAATCAGGGGAAAAAATATTTTTAGCTTTAAGTATTGGTTTTGCGATTAACAGGCTGAGCCATGACACAAACAAGATTAAAGATATAAGCATAGCAGGAATAATTCGTAGAAGTACGTACTGTATCTTTTCCATTGAATTCGAGATAACGTGTATGCTTTCATCTGAAACTCCCATACTCTCATACATCGCCATAGTCAGATCAAGATTCCGGGATATATATTCAGATACCAGGGTGTAAATTTCAGTATTTGACAAATTGCTGTAAAAAAACAAGATAATAATTCCCGCTATCAGAACGGAGGCGCATGCATAACTAATCGTCTTTTCAATTGATAAACGCATCTCAATTAGTTCACCAAGAACAAAACCAAGCAGCAGCAATTCAACAAAGAAAAATATATCTAACGATATACGGCCTGTTATTACAATCATCATTATGATTGACAGGATATAGACTATAATTCCTGTT
The DNA here is from genome assembly GCA_030262795.1 of Deltaproteobacteria bacterium. Taxonomy (GTDB): domain Bacteria; phylum Desulfobacterota; class Desulfobacteria; order Desulfobacterales; family ETH-SRB1; genus B13-G4. The sequence continues at coordinate 3,581 of JAJSZO010000105.1, forward strand.
TTTCTTCCGACTTTTGAGCGATAAAAAAGAATCGGCAGGGGAATAAATAAAGAAAAGAAAAACCCTATGACCGGAAGATATATTGAGACTGTAAATATAACTACTATTATTGCTATGCCACTTATTATATCCCTTGATACATTTTCTTGAACAGTTTGTGGCACTATCTTCTTTTCTCCTTGATGACAGGCAACATGCTTATATATGATCAATTGTCTCCACGTATGGCAGAAGTCCCCACGTATGGCAGAAATGCAATTGTTCGGGCTCGCTTTATGGCATGTGTCAGAGCGCGTTGATGTTTAGCGCATGTTCCGGATATACGTCTTGGGATAATTTTGCCTCGTTCGGTAATAAAATATTTGAGTGTTTTAGGCTCCTTATAATTTATTGCAAGACTTGTATCTGCACAAAAACGGCATATTTTTCGCCGATGATATACTCTTTTTTTACCCTGAGTTGTTTTATTTCTTCTTGAATGTGAAGGAACAGCCATTTTTCTCTCCTATTTATTCGCTTTCCGTTGTTTTTGTTGTTTCATCAGCAGCCGTTTCAGAATCATTGATATCCGCAGCGTCCTGAGCAGCACCCTGTTCGATATCGGATTTATTTTGATCGGACTTGCTTTTTTTAATTTCAGTTTTGGCCATTTCTTCTTTAATAAGTTCTATGTCAGCAGATTTGTCAAGTAAGACTGTCATATACTTCATGACCCTGTCATCAATTCGGAAAAAACGTTCCATTTCGTCAACGAGTTTTCCTGTTCCGCAATACTCTAAACGGACATAATACCCACGAGATTTTTTTTTGATTTCATATGCAAGTTTTCTGGCCCCCCATTCATCCAGCATTATTAGAAGGCATCCCTCTTGTTGGATCAAGCCTTTTACTTTTTCGAAAACAGGACTTCGTTCTTCATCTGATAGATCAGGATCAATAATTATAAATGTTTCGTACCTTCTCATTAAACCTCCTCTTGGATATTAAGCCC
>JAJSZO010000105.1:4671-8761 GCA_030262795.1 Deltaproteobacteria bacterium
AAAATAAGTGGTGAACTATTACCAATAAACAAGGATAAAAGAAAGGTATCTTATGATGATTATTAAGGGAAAACTGTACGCGGAAGCACCCATATACAGGGGAAATGCTCGAAAAACACTTTTTACACGAGACGGAGACGGCAAAAACAGGCTGGTTTCATTGGCCGGTGAGATTGAGGGAACTGCCCAATCTTTGATGGATGCATTTATTGGACAGTCCCGGGACAGAAAAAATATCGGACTTCTCAATCGTTTATGGCAGCGTCTTTACGGTGAGGCCATGCCCGGAAACCTGATCAGCAAAGTAGATTGTAAATTGCATAAGGAAAGCTATCCATCCAATCATTTTTTTGATCTGCGTATGGGGATTAAACTGGATGAAGACCGTTGGGCCGCAGAGGCCAATGCCAATTATAAAATGGAAACGCTGCTGCGCAATTCTGTTTTTGACTTTACAATGTCCATAAATAATTCGGATTCGCAAGATAAAGTTGCAAAACTTTACTTTCTTCTTCAAGAATTAATAGCCGGCCGGTTCTGGTTTGGAGCCGGTAAAAGCAAAGGATTGGGAAGAGTTCGTCTTGAGGCAGATTTGCCATTTTCAGCGCCGGATACACCTCCTGCCTTAGATAAAAAGGTCAATTATCTTCAAATCAACGCTTCTTTTAATGCCCAAAACCCTGTCCTGATCGGTTGGAACTGGGGAAAAATTGATCCGCTTACCACTTCGTTTTCATCCATTGAGGCACGGCTGTTGATTGAGAACATGAAAGATATACCGGACAACATACGCGACCGGTTGGAAATGGCCATAGGTGGTCCTATTTTGAATCCGGATGATTGGAAACAAAAATTTTCTGAATATTTTCCCAGGATTATTGCCATCTGGCTAAAAGAACAATCATTAAACGAAATTGACGTCTGGATTTTACCGGCCGCTGCATTAAAAAAACTGGAAAAAGGAAAACACGCACTCAATAAAAAATTAATAGCAAAACTCAAACCCCTTGCAGATCAAACTTTTTCTTCACAAGAAGATGCGTCCGCTGCTTTTAAAGAAGCATTCGGTAAAAAAGCAAATATGGCTAAACGAGTAATTACGCTTTTAGAGCACCAAAAACAAACTCAACAGAGTCTGAACCAAAAAGCATGGCTTCAAATCTCCAATAGTTTGGGCATTGATGAAAGCATGTTTGAACAAGTCTCCAAATGCGTTCAGGATGAAGACGCTCTAATAAAAATTCTGACTCCAGCATGCAATAGAGTGCAGATTACGCTGTTCCAGCAGGTGGATCAGCAGATCAAACTGTTGCAAAGCGATGCATGGGTAGATGCGGAAATCCAAAGCCGTGAAGAACATATGCAGATAAAGATTATGTTGCTGGATGGCAAGATTGTTGAACCTCAGTGGAATGATCCGGGAATGGTTCCGGAAGGCATTAGATCCACAACATGGAAAGATTTTCTCAACGACCACCGCAGGGTCTCTTATCGGCATATGCGTTCTGCAGATAATCTGAAAAAGAGTATTGTCAACGATAAAAACCAGATCGAATTCCTGAAGTCATATCGTGATCAAACCAGGCAGCAGCTTACCCTTCCCCAACACATTGACTTCAGAGCCGGAGGTCAGTTTAACCGTGACATTTCCAGAGAATATGGGAAGCCCTATGACACGATTTTTATGCGCATGATTTCCTGGGCTCCATCCTCACAAGAGCAGCACGCATGGGAAGCCTATATCCCCGGCAGTACCATTAAAGGAGCTTTTCGTAAACGGGCATCTCAATTGCTAAAAACCCTTTGGGGCGAAACACGCAAAACAAATACCCTGCTTGACCTGCTTTTCGGGGCACAGAGACAGCAAGGCATGGTCTTTTTTTCAGATGCTTATCTTGTTAATCCTGATGACCCAAATCGTTCATGGTGCTCCATGGACGGTATCTGCATGAATCCCCAAACAGGACAGCCGATTGAAACCGCGAAACGGGATTACTTGTTTGCCTATGGAAAGCAATTATCTTTCCAGTTTCAAATTAATCTGCAGGATATCCATGTAAAGGACTTGACCGCGGTTTCTGTGCTATTTCACCTGATTCGAGATTTTCAACAGGGTGAGATTCCCCTGGGTGGAGAAAAAACCAGTGGTTGCGGCTGGGTAGAAGCAGATATTGACAAAATTTTATGGCTGACTGGTAGTGAAAACGAAGTTCATAAGAAACTTTTTGGCAACCAATCTTTAAAGGAAAATGGTATATGGCAATCGCTGGAAATTAAGGATGAAGCTGCAGCCACAGCTCTTAAGCCGCTTGAACCAGTGGTCTCCGATAGCGGATCTGTCGGCCAAACACCACCTGAGGCCAAAGCAGGTTTTATTTCTCATAGGGCTTTTGGTGGATATTGCGGCAAACTTATTGTGGAAGCAAAAATGCTGACACCTACGAACATCCAGGAAAGCGGCGAACCTTCTTATAAAAGCACACTTGACGAGGAACCGGTTAATGGATTTGACTTTTTTTCCATTTCACCACCTGAAGCGAGATACAGAGACACCAATAAGGTTTACGCATTGCCCAGTCGCAGCATCAAAGGCATGTTACGCCACATCTACACTATTGCCGGCGATGCCCAAAACGAAAGCACTAACATAAGCCGTTTAAATGAGGCTGACAGCCTCTTCGGTTGGGTTGGCAATGGTCCCAATCAGGCTATAATGGGACGTTTATCATTTGAATTTGCGACTTTTGAAAATCCTGAATTAGCCTGGTTTAAAGTGCCTTATCCTTATGGTGAATGGCGCTATGCCGGAAATCAATGGCAGAAGCAACCTGATGGCCAGGCTGCCAAGCTTATGATCGAAAAAAAATGGCGACTCTTTCCTCACACACCCCTTGCACCTATTGTCAAGCAAACTGAAAATTTTGAACCGGACAGTGTTAAGGCCAGATATTTCAGGGCCATGCTCCCGGGAAATAAAGCCGGATTTACCATTCGGTTTTGGAATTTACTGGAAACGGAATTGCAGCGACTTATATGGTGCATAGCATTAGAGCCTGGTCTGGCCCATAAAATGGGAAACAACCGCTATCTAGGTTTCGGCAGTATGAAGCTTAATATTTTGCCTGAAAGCTATACGATCGACTGGACCAAGCGCTATACCGAAGAATTTCAGAACAACTGGAATATACCGATTGAGGTTGACAAGTGGCGAGTTGCTGAAAACATCAAACATTTTGCAGCATTAAAAAAGGCATTGAATGCTGAGCATCTTTGATTGGATTCGTCAAACCAAAACCGGCTCTGAATTGCTGGCCACACTGCAATATTTTCAAAATCATTCGTCTGAACTTTCTCAGACGCAAGAGGCGATTAGTGGTCCCGTTTCACTTTTTAACAGACCCTGTAAACGTTGCTGGCTTTACCATTGCCATGACAATCAGAAGCTATTGTATTGTAAGACCTGCCTGGCAATTATTGCCAGGGCAAAAATGCTGGGTCATCAATCACGGCAGGCAATAGTTGTATGGGGCCACGTCGCCGGCCTGCCCAAACAGCTTGAATCAAAAACAGGATTTTACAGCAGCAATATTCAGGGATCATATATTCATGATACGCAGCATTTTATGATAGTTATGAACCGCTTTAAACTAAAAACCTGGATTCAGGAGTTGCTGATTTATCACGGCACAGATATGAAAGGTCTTATCCAAATTTTTCCCACAACCGGCCAAATCAAAAGGGGAACCATGGGAGACATCATCTGTAGAGCAATTCATCAAGATTCCCGATTTCCCATGGACATGCTGAGAATTCGATTTTTTTCCAAGCCTTATCAACTCTTCACCCCTCATGTCAGGGAGCAGAAAGGGTTGCTTACATTTGAAGTCAGAAATTTTTTGAAACTGCTCGAAATGGCTTCTATTTTCCGTTCACTGCTTCGTCCGGAAGATCAACAGATATTGCTGGATATGACGAAGTTGAAAAACAAAAGTGAAGAGCAATTTCTTTGGGGCAGGTTAACCGGATATTTATCCTCTGAAGCAAAAGATATGTTGAATGCCTGGAAATTTCGGCAATGGTCAAAAAATCA
>JAJSZO010000106.1 GCA_030262795.1 Deltaproteobacteria bacterium
AGTTACTGAAGCGCATTCTCCTTCTTTAGCGCTTGAAAGGATTTCACCGGTTGGTGAAATAATCTGAGAATGGCCGCCGAATTCAATTCCCTTGTCATGCCCGCATCTGTTGGTTGCTATAATAAAAATTTGATTTTCGATAGCTCTTGCTTGAGATAAAATATCCCAGTGCCTGATCCTGCCTATCGGCCACTGTGCCGATATTATAACTACAAGGGCTCCTTTAAGAGTAATTGATCTGCATAGCTCCGGAAATCTTAAATCATAGCATATCATCAAGCCTATGGGACAGATAGAAGTATTGCACACTACAGCCCTGTTTCCTGCAGAAAAATATTTATCTTCTTCGGTAAGGGGAAATAAATGTATTTTCCTGTAAAAACCGGCCTGTTCGCCATTGGCATCAATCACATATATTGTATTGAAGATGTTTTTTTCCGAAGCTTCCGGCAAAGAACCGGCTATAAGCATATTGTATTTGGATGCTATTCTTGAGAGTTTATCAATGATGAATGGTGTTTGTCTGGCATGATCAAGCAGCATCTGATTGTCAAATCCGCAGGACCACATTTCCGGAAGCACTGCCATATCAACATCACGGTCTCCGAGAATATGTAATCCTTCGGTAACTTTTGCGAGATTTGATTCAACATCTCCAAGCCTGACATCAAATTGAAACGTTCCTGCCTTAAAGATTTTGTAGCTGTTCAGAAGTTCAGAGTTCACCGTTCAGGGTTACCTTTCTTGCAAACAATCACATACCCCGTGCAAGGGTAAGAACATCAACATTTTTGGCCCCTTCATTCAATAGAACCTTTGCGCATTCATTTGCCGTTGCTCCTGTTGTGTAAACATCGTCAACAAGAAGTATTGTTTTCCCTGTAATTTTTGATGAATTCTCTATGCTGAAGGCACTTTTGATGTTTGCCTGGCGTTGCTTGCGGTCAAGGCCGGTCTGCGGTTCTGTTTGTTTATTCTTTATAAGGGCATTTTTTTCAATCTTTGAATATGGCAACTTGATATTAAAAGCATTGGCAAAGGAGAGCCATTCTTTGATTAAAAGATAAGCCTGATTGAAGCCTCGTTTTCTAAAGCGTTTAATATGAAGCGGCACAGGAACAATAAGATCAATCCTGTTTTTATTATTCCAATATTTGATGAAAACGAAAAATAAAAGCATACCAAGTGGTCGAGCTAACTGGATTTTACCTTTATATTTTAACCGTTGTATGGTTTTCATGAGTGTTCCTTCATAAATACCCACTGCGCGCGCCATTCGAAATTTCTTTGGAGACGTTATGCATTCTCCGCAAATATGATCATCCCCGATGCGGCTATTAAACATGATGCCGCATATGCAGCAGAAGGGGGATTCAACAGGCACAAAACTTGTAGAGCAGGCAGAGCATAAAAAGGGAAGCATCAGTTTATTAAAGGTAGATTTTTTGTTATAAGTTAGAATTGATTCATCATTAAAGATTTTAACAAGCAAATTGTAATTTTCATACATTGCCGGTTGGAAAAAAGATTTGCAGACCAGACATTTGGATGGCAAAATAGCTTCTCTCAAGGCTCTTGCCATCCAAATGAATAAATTATCGCTTACAGCTTGATTGCCGGGAATCACGGATTTTATCAACACTTCATCTTTTCAATTAGTTTATCAGCAAACTCGGAGCATTTTATTTTTGTTGCACCTTCTATCTGACGGGCAAGGTCGTATGTAACCGTACCGTCTTTAATGGTGGACTTAATTGCATCTCTTATTAATGCCGATGCTTTTTTCCAGCCAATATAGTCCAGCATCATTGCGCCGGATAGAATTAAAGAGCAGGGATTTACTTTGTCTTGACCGGCATATCTCGGTGCTGTTCCGTGTGTTGCCTCAAAAACCGAGCATTTGTCGCCTATATTTGCACCCGGAGCCATGCCAAGGCCACCTACCTGTGCTGCTATAGCATCTGAAATATAGTCTCCATTCAAATTCGGGGTGGCGATTACCTTGTAGTCTTCAGGTCTGAGAAGTACCTGCTGAAACATCATATCCGCGATTCTGTCTTTTATGACAACTTTTCCTTTTGGCAGCTTACCGTTATGCTTATCAAAAAGTTCATTTTCAGTAATGGTTTTTTCATCAAATCGTTCTTTTGCAACTTCATAGCCCCATTGGCAGAAAGCTCCTTCCGTAAATTTCATTATATTGCCTTTGTGCATCAGAGTGACGCTCGACAGGCCGTTATCAATAGCATATGAAATAGCTTTTGCTACAAGCCTTTTGGTATTTTTTTCACTTATGGGTTTTATGCCGATGCCTGAATCCTCAGGTAAAAAAATTTCCATTTTGTCTTTCAGAAAGGAAATTACGCTGCTTGCTCCGTCACTTCCCGATTCCCATTCAATGCCCGCATACACATCTTCCGTATTTTCCCTGAAGACGATCATGTCAACTTTTTCCGGATTTTTCATGGGACTTGGAACATGGTCTATGTATTTTACCGGACGGACGCATGCATAAAGATCCAGCTTCTGTCTTATCGTAACATTCAGGCTTCTTATTCCTTTTCCTACCGGAGTTGTCAGTGGCCCTTTTATAGCTATTACGTGTTCACGTATTGCATTAAGAGTTTCATCAGGAAGCCACTCACCTTTTTTTTGATACGCTTTTTCGCCGGCATAAACTTCGAGCCAGCATATTTTTTTATTTTCAGCGTAAGCCGCCAGGACTGCGTTATCTATAACAGTGCTTGCTGCACTCCATATGTCAGGGCCTATTCCGTCCCCTTCAATATAGGTAATTACAGGGAAGTCAGGAATATTTAAACTGCCATCATTGTTTATTGTTATTTTTTTCATGTTCTCCATTAATCTACATTCCTTTCGTTATGTACTGATAGTTTTTTAGCGACAGTGCCCACAACCATGCAGGCAGGATTTGGATATGGCCTGCTTCTGTTTTTAGATGCTCCTCATGATTCAGCGTAACAATGGTGGCCTTTCTCAGGTTAAAAAATCCTGATTATAACGCTTTCAGTAAATCAAAGAGACGTCTGTGATAGATATTATCAGTCTTTTTTCCTTTCCCTCGTCTGTTCCCGAAAGGAATTCATCAAAATTTATTGGATACATATGAAGAATTTCAACCTTTCCGACTGGAAACGGTTCATTACTATGCGCTACGCCCAGATTAGAACCAGCGGCTGCCTAAAATACTTTAGTGCAGTTGTTGCTCTTGGAATTGCCTGTATTTCATCTTTCTGTAAAGATTTGAGGATATCCATTAGAGCAGTATTGTCTTCAAAGTATTAAGGGTTGCATTCTGTTCTTACAGTAGTTTTGATTCGGTTGTCAAAGAAGTTGATTAACTCTCTTTTCCCCCGCCAAATCAGGCAACTGCCTCAACCCAACGGACTTCAGCAACTCATCCATATCTTCCCTGACCGACCAGAGCACACCTTTTTCTTTCATGAGGCCTTCTGCTTTTTCTGTAAAACCATCATGAGCAAAAAACCAGACCCTCATGGTCTCAAGACCTTCACCTTCTGCCTCACGCAGAACCTCAGCTTTTCGCAAAAGTGATTCCACCTCAACATGACCAACCTTTCGACCACGCCACCACTTGCTTTCACATATCCAGTGTTCTTTTGCTGCTGCTGCTTCAACATCAATTTCCATCTCTTGTGCTGCTCCAAGTCTGGTTCGATGTCTTATATATATAAAACGCCAGGGCAATGTCACATCCTCATTACTGTGGAAAAACTTCCCTGTCATAGTTTTTCTCTGGCCGTTCCATAAAACCTGCGCCATGTATACCTCAGCGAGATATCCAAGGTGATCATTAATTCGTCGGTCAAGCGTTTGATAATGCCGAACAAGCTCTTTTTGGACTCTGGCACGATCATGGCCCTCTACCTCAATTCTTCCCCAGACTTTCAAAAACTCAAGCAGGATCGGATCATCTATTTTCCTGAACCAGCCGCCAAGTTCCATGTACTGAAGAAGATCACCTCTGGAGAGTTTTATCAATACATCCCTGATGGTCTCCATTGGCACTACTTTTCCTTCACGCTCGGCAAGCTCTTTCTGAATTCTATCAAGGTCAAGCCGGTCTCTTTCTTCCAGGGCGGAAAGATAAAGTATCCACTTGGTGATGCCGTATTCGTTGATCCGTTCTATCCACTTTGTTACCTGATCATTTAATTCAGCCCAGATAAAACCGGAAGAAAGGTCTACTGCGAGGATTTCGTTTAATGTTTCTTCGCTTACAATCGGTTTACTCTGCTTTGCGGCCTGGCGAACAACTGCTGTAATATAAAAAGGATTGCCACCACAACGATCAGCCACTACCGGCAACATCTTTTCTTCTATTTTTGCTCTGTGATAGCAAGAAACGTTAAACGCCAACTGCGCGCCCCAATAGTTTGTCATAGGCTCTATGGGATGACTGTCAAACCTTCCAAAAAGTGACCCTCGCCCGAGTATTTCTCTTGCCAGGATGCTCATGGCAGATCCTGTGACAAAATGCGGACATGTGGGGGACTCGACCGCTTCCTGCATGAAGCCGACAATATCAAACTCGTATTGGGGAAGACGGGTATTCTGAAATTCGTCCAAAAACATCACGATCGTACTCTCATCACGATCCGATATCCCCCTTGGCAACCAGAGAGCTTCCTGATCCGGAATGGTCACCCCTCCTTTTTTCTGCAGAAGCCTCAACAGGTTGATACCTCCTGCCAGACTCTTTGAAATCTTCATTCTGGAATTCATCAGGGTAGAAAGATCATCAACGCTAAGTGTACCCCGATCCAAAATGCTTTCATCTCTCAACCTGAAGGCCGCATACCAACGCAGAAAGTTCTCTACATATTCGGTAGCAAACTCCCACCGGTCAAGCGGCTTGTCTTTAAAACTGTAATAGACCGGAACAACCGCCTTTGGATCCTGATAGTCCTGCTCAAAAAAGAGATGGTTCACAACCCGCTTGAATATCTCGGTCTTTCCCATACGGCGTTGGCCTAAAAGCACGGTGGACATAGTCCTCCGGCCTATCGCATCAAGAGCTGCATTATGCAGATAGTCAATATGTTCCTGTCTATCTGTATACACCTCTCGGGGAACAAGCGGCCGGATGGCCCATTGAGAGTCTGCCCTTTTATCAGAAAGATTGTTTTCTTTTGTTTTCATTTTCTCTCCAAAGCAGTCCTTAGCCGGAATATTAATCTATGATCGCAACAATTTTACCTGTTCGTTCAGTATGATATCCGCCCAAAGCTTCAACCCGCTTTTTAAATTTTGCGGTGTTTATGGTTTCAAGCAGAATCCGGATATTTTTTGACTCGAAATGTTCTTTTGGAATTACAAGGTCATACTGTTCTGTGACAACAGGTATAAAATTCAGATTAAGCGCCTTTGCAGCAGCATAAATTCCCAAACCGACATTTGCTGCACCGCTGAGTACTGCCACTGCCACAGACATGTGAGTGTACTCCTCATTTGCATATCCTTTTATTGTTTCAGGTGCAATGCCGAGCTGTTGTAATCTGTAATCAAGAAGGATCCTTGTCCCGGATCCAGCCTGTCTGTTTATGAATACAATATCGTCCCGGCCAAGATCTTCTATTCCCTTTATCTTTTTGGGATTGCCGGGAGGGACAATTAACCCCTGATCCCTGAATACAAAATTGACAAGCCTTATGCTGACATCAGGCAGATATTTTTTTATGTATGATATGTTATAAGAGCCGTCCTCGGTGTTTAAAAGATGTGAGCCGGCGAGGTGGCACACTCCCTTTTTTATTGCCATCAAGCCGCCCATGCTGCCGACGTTGCTTGAAGAAAATGTAATACTGCTGTGTTTTGACCTTATCTGATCAGCCAGAATATCAAGTGAGTTGTCATGACTTCCAACTGCAACAATTGTATTTTTTATAAAAGACAAAGGACGCAGGAGTTCTGCATCAACCTTTTCATAAGTATTTAATCCTTCTATATGATTTGGAATGCGAATGATACCATCTGCCCTCGTTAAGGTGGTTATGCAGCCCGCACCTCTCGGCAAAGGAGTTGCCACAATCCTGTCACCGACAACACCAAGCTTTACGCGCAGGAATTCTTCTACCCCAAGCTTTGAGGCGATCTTTCGTGTTGGTTCTACCTGTACTTTTATCCGCTCAGTGTTTACTTGTTCGAGCATCTTGCAAATCAAGGGTTTAACAAATTGTTCAAATGCCACGATTGATGATACCTGATATCCCGGCATACCAAATACAGGCTTGTTATTTATTGAGCCTATTATTACCGGTTTTCCGGGCATTATTGTTACACCATGAACATGTACTTCGCCGAGATCGTTGATCACGTTTTTTGCATAATCTTCTGATCCCGCGGATGATCCTCCCATAATAAGGACAATATCAAAGTCGCTGTTTACGGCATCATAAACAACTGCCTTTATTTTTTCCATATCATCTTTGATTATTTCATGCCTTATAAAACAACCGCCGCAGGATTCAATAAGTTTGCCAAGGACAAACGAATTTGTTTCAAGGGCCTGACCTGGCTTGATATCTTCAATTACAGAGTTTCTCCAGTCAACAAGTTCTGACCCTGTCGGAATAATAAGCACTTTTGGTTTTTTCTTTACCGGAACTGAAAATATGCCTCCGGATAACAGCGCCCCCAAACAATAAGGGGTAATAACATGGTTCCGGGGAAACAACAGCTCTGTTGCCACGATGTCTTCTCCCATCTTGCGGACGTTCAGCCAGGGGTATGCCGGTGCTTCTATTTCAAGACAATTTTTATCTATAACATTTATATGTTCAATCATGATAACGGCATTTGTATTTTCAGGAAGGGCATTCCCTGTATTGACAAAAAATGCATCTTTTCCGACTGTGAGTTTTATTGGATTTGATTCATGTGCTTTAAATGTGTTTTCAGCTTTGACTGCAATACCATCCATAGCGCATGAGTGAAAATGAGGCGATGAAAGCTTTGCCGTTACCGGCCCTGCAAGCACCCTTCCTGTTGAATCAGGGACATGAACAAACTCACTCGGAAGAGTTTTATACGGAAAAAAAAGGTCAAAAAGAATTTCATGTGCCTTTTTCAGGGTTTTCATCTTTAAATATATATTGCGATTATTGTTCATTGTCTATACCGGAATAGCCCGAACCTCTGAGCCTTTATCCAGTCCCTCTGTATTTATTCCTATTTCAATGAGGCCATCAGCCTTTGTCAGATTGCTTATGAGTCCTGACTTGCCGAGAATCGGTTCAGCCCATTTAATACCGTTTTTGTCAATCAGCCTGACACGTATATAATCTATGCGTCCCTGGGCGGACGATATATTCCTGCTAAGCAGCGCAGGTATTTTTAATTCTTTTTTATACTGCGGGGAAAGGCCGCTTATTTTTTCAATAAACGGCCGGATGACAATTTCAAATACTATCATAGCTGATAAAACATGGCCAGGCAAACCCCATACAGCCTTATCTTCGACCCTGGCCAGAATCGTCGGCTTGCCGGGGCTTATGGATATTCCGTGGACCATAATATCTGAGCCAGGCAATGCGGAAAGTACTTCTACCGTTAAATCCCGTGTTCCAACAGAACTGCCGCCTGAAATCAAAACCATATCCGAATGAGCACTTGCAATAGAACATTTTTCTAAAAGAGAGTCAAAATCGTCCCCGATGATTCCATAAGTGACAGGAATACCACCTGCTTTTTGTACCAGGCTTGATAGAGTATAAGTATTGATATCGCGAATCCGGCCTTTGTCAGGGATATTATTTATCGGTATTATTTCATCTCCGGTAGAAATTATACCGATAACCGGTTTTTTGTATACTTTCACTGAATCCTTGCCCAGGGCGGCAAGTAATCCTGTTTCCTGAGGCCTGAGTCTCTGGCCGCACAAGAGCACATTATCTCTTTTTTTAATATCTTCTCCTATTGATAGTACATGCTGGGCAGGCGCAACGCTTTTGTATATTTCTATAGTTGTTTTATCTACAACTTCCGTATATTCAACCATTATAACGCTATCTGAACCATCAGGTAACATTCCTCCGGTAGAAATTCTCGCGGCCTCGCCATGGCCTATTAAAAAACCGGCAGGTTTACCCATATCAATTGTACCTTTGACTGTCAGATATGCGGGATTTTCTTCAGTTGCACCAAAAGTGGATGAAGCTTTAACTGCATAGCCATCCATAGTAGAACGAGCAAAATCAGGCAGGTTAATGTCAGAAATAATATCAACAGCAAGGATCCTTTCAAGAGTTTTATGCAGCTCAATAAATTCAGTTCCTACATTGGGAAAGCCGGCAGAATATTTGAGTGTATGCTCTAAATCGGTTACTTTGAAAAACTCTTTCATAATATAAAATTTTGCTATAGAAGATTAATACTTAGGAAGACCAACTATTCGTAATGTTATATAATAACGCTTCCTTATTCATCTTGAATATCATCAAAGTTTCTGCGAACTTTTTCTATTTTCTTCCGGTATCCATAGCCATCACCATACTCAAGGAATTTATCATAGCGACTGTGAATGGACGCGGTTCTCCCGGCATGCTTAATTGGACACCAATACTGCTCAGTTCTAGCGGCCACTTCCTGGAC
>JAJSZO010000107.1:0-4567 GCA_030262795.1 Deltaproteobacteria bacterium
GGTGTTGTTGATTCGGTTACGCGGTTGAGGGCATCATAGCTGGTTGAAGTGAAAAATGTTTCCTTTGCAAGCAGAGGTTCAAGCTTTGATTCAAGTTCAAAAAGAGGTTTGGCAAAGTCAATGTCGGAAATATCCTTCCAGTCTATTTCATCGGCTTTGTACGTTATGGTCAAGCGCCGGATACTTTGTTCAAGGTTCCCCTTGAAATCATAGGATAGATTAAAGACAGCGCCAGCCCCGTCGAAAATCGCATAGAGCTGGCCCCGCTGGTTATTTTTAATGGCGGTTTCCTCGTTCAGAGTCTCGCCGTAGATCATGACCTGGCTCGTAATAGTATCATTATATGGCCTGGTTCGATGAACAATGGTTTCCGTGGGACGTCGCAATTCATCATATGTTATCGACATCCAATTTCCATTGGCATCCTGCGTTCTGATAGGATTGCCGGAAATATCAGTTACCATCGCACTCCGACCCGCATCCACGCTGTTCACAAATATCGTGCGTCCGGCGATATCAAACTGATGCTGAAATGCTATGATATTTCGGGGATCAGTAATCGTTAGATCATTGCCTTCAATGTCCAATTTCACACGGGTTTTGATCAGGTGGTCGGTTCCATCACTTTTAAAACCGTTATTCGCAATGGTTAAAAAAGGGCGACCCAGGCTATCAAGATGGGTAATTGTTGGTGTGGCACAATGTTTTGCCGCTTTTTGGGCAGCCGATTTTTCGGATATTCTTATGCGTTCGTTTCTTTCTTTTTCTTCGTTTCTTTCAGTATCAGGCCATTTTTCCAATGCCTTGCTCGCATCCATTCTCAGGTCATACCATGTGGGCAAATAATCTTTTGGTGGTAATGCAGAAATATAATTCCCAATATCAGTATCATCGGCTGGATTAAACACATGATCCGGATAAACAGGATTCGCAGGGTCAAAATGCACCGTATCGAATTTCTCCAAAGGATAAACGGTATCATTCACATCCCATGTTTCCTGCTTCCAGGGATCAAACACTACCTTTTTGTATGTATGATTGGGATGGACCGTGCAAATTACTCGTTCCAGGGGGTCGTAGAACAGAACCGGCGTGACGCCGGTTTCCACAACCAAGGCTTCATCCTCATATTCATGGGTGCTGCTGAAGAATGGTTCATACTGTTTAACGGGTTTACCTTTGTTGTTGTAGATTTTTCGTCCGGTGCCTACCCAGCGCTTATCGCAATGCATCCCATGTACTTTCCCTGGCTCTGCCTGAACTTTGGTTTGAACCTCCCGGCCAAAGCCGTCGGAATAAAGGAAAGACTCCTGCCAGGGTGTAGTGTCATCCTGATGTCTTTCCCTTGCCAGTGTTTTGACGTAATTTGGCCTGTTTGAACCGCTCCATTGAAAGAGGTCATATTCAAGTCTTGTGGTGGGATCATCATCTGTTTGAATTTCACTTTCCTCCGGATTGAGGTAATCTCCTTCCCATGTCTCGTCTGGATTCTGACCCCTCAACGCTGTCTTAACGACAAAACCCAACTCATCAAATCGCACTACAGAGAAATTTTGATTCGGGTCCGTGACTGCATAGGGCTGTAACACCCGGTAGTTATTTTTCGCTTCTATAGTGTTGCCCAGTGGGTCAACCGCTTTGGTCATCAACAAACCATATCGGTCATGTTCTATGGTTGACAGGTTTCCAAACGGATCTTGGGCCTTTTCGGGGAGATAGAAATTGTCCTTGTTAAAATTTTGTCTGCCGGAAGGAATCCACCAGTAGCCAGCTACATCCTGATCCTGATGATATCCTCCCTCAATTAACAAATCTGAGTCTATACCAAACTTGATCCTGAATCGGTTTTCATCGGTGTCTTTGCCATCCTCAAGCTGTTTCTTCAGGCTATCAATACTCGTAAAAACTGCCTGATAGGTCTCATAAGGTAACCCCAGCCGGGTGATTTTGCCCAGGTCCAGGCGATGTTCAACTGAACCCGGCGGATTGATTATTTCCAGGTATTCTTCGTTATTTCCCTCATTCTTGAAATAACTGCGGGTCCACTCCACCAGACGTTTTTCCACGCCGGCATGACCATCCGGCCGCTTCCACTCATAAGGCTGGACATTCCATTTCTCAAGTGGATGTGCGGTATTGACCATAATATCGTCAAAATCCGTGGCTGGAAACTTTTGCGAGGTTTCCCAATCCCATTCATATCCTGTTACTTCAAACGCCAGACTCTGGTAGGGCACACCAATGTAGTAGAAATCCGACGCATCAGTCTTGTTGATAAAGTCCGCCTTGGAATATAATATCTTCAGCTCGCCCTGCTCAGTCAGATCATTCGGGACACGCCGTGGATAGCCAATGGATATTTTGTCGGTGACATTGCCGAATACATCCACAGCCAGGGTAATATCATGGCCCACCCTGGGATCATCCGGGTTTCGCTCATAGTGGTAGGAGAGGCTCTCTTTTGGGGTGGTTAGATAAACAGCATGGCGATTTTCGCCCTTGGGCTGAATTTTCGTGATCAGATAGCGGTTTTGAGTCACCACATAGGGGTGGGGCTCTTTTTCAGAGCCGTCTCTGGCATACACCTCTGTCCGAAGCATTGCCCCTCGTAAAGCACGAAAGATTTCATGGGGTGCCTCCATGTCATCTCTGGAGGTATGGGACTTAAAGAGTTGGTCCTCCATGGGAAACGCTTTGGCATCCTTGGCATAAAACTCCTGTTTGTAGGCTTCCATGAGCTTGTGGTGGTCAAAGGGTTTGCCGTCTTTACCCAATTTGTCTTCATTAAAATATACGCCCGTATGAAACCAGGAGCGGGTTTCAACCGGCGGCACGTGAAACGCCTGATCATTGTTAGTAAAAAGCTGATCATCCCCATGCAGGCCTGGGCTTGTAAAATCGTCAACGGTCTCTGTATCAAACTGGTCCACCCGGCCAAATCCGCGAAACTCCCGTTCCCGGCCGTCATAATAGCCGTGATGGTATTTGTAGGTGGTAACCAGCTTGGTTTTGCTGATATGGTCGATGGCCTCCACCTTTTCCACCACGTGCACAGGAAACGGCAGGTTGGTCACCCAAGGCATACCGTTTTCCTTATCTTCCAGGTAGAACCTGGTGGAGGGGGCATACTGTACTCTTGTGGTGGCGCCCATGTTGTTGGACATTTCGCTTAATACATAAGGCTTTTTGCCGCCGCACAGATCCAGAGCCTTGTAGTTTTCTCCAGGATACCGGCCGTAGTCATAGCTCCAGACCAGGGTGGCCGTGCCGGTGCCGAAGATGTCAGAGAACTGGACAGAATCAAAATCAGTGACAGGCGGCGTGCCGTTAATTACCTGTTCTTCACTCCAGCCATTGCCGGACTGGTTGAACCAGAAATGCACCTTGCCCGTATCCACATATACCAGGTCTGCACAGCCTGAACCGTCAAGATCAGCCAGAAATAGTCTTTTGGGATCAAAATTGTATTCCAGCCGGGGAGATTGGGTCATGGTAATTCTCTTTCCGAACCTGCCGTAGCCCAGGTTGGGCCAGTAATCCACACGACCATTGTGCAAAAGAATAATATCGTTTAATCCATCTCCGGTCATATCTGCCAGTCGAACCCTGCCGGATGGGTCGCTGAAATAGACATCCGGAAATTCATCCAGGTTGTGTTCCCGCATAACCGCCCTGGGTTTGGCATAGCCCGCTTCGCCCAGGCACTTGAACCACAGGAAATGCCTGTCGCGGGTCATGAGGATATCGGAGCGGCCGTCTCCGGTAAGGTCTATGAGCCGCGCATTGGGATCGGTGAGGCTGAAACTCGGATAGGTATCGAACTTTTTAAAGGGCTTCCAGCTTCCGTCAGGAGTTGCCTCATAAAATCCTGCCATTTCCGGCCACTGGACAATGAGATCTGCCATGCCGTCGCCGCCCATGTCCCCGAAGGCAACACCGGGCTGTGAAAGGGTGATACCAGCCGGAACCGTGTGCTGGGGGTGGCGCATATCCAATTGGCCATTGCCCAGATTTCGCCAGAAGTAATAACCTGTGGCTGTTGTGTTAAGTACATCCGGAAGCCCGTCTCCAAACAGATCCACCAAGGTCGTCTGCGGGTCTTTCAAGGATACGGGCGGCATGTCATCTCCCCTGGCTGTAACAGATTGGTATTTCTGTTCATAAGGGGTGAACTGGGAATATTTGAACGTGACTGACGGCATACTGGATGAGGTGTATGAATCATCGCTTTCCGCCTTTTGGTATCCTCTAATGGTTGCCGATGAAAGAATTGAAAGCCTGGTCTGCGGATCATTCTTATAGGTAAAATCCGTGGATTTCACCAGGGTGGGGCAACCAAGCTCCTTGAAGTGATGAAACATAAGTACCCGTTCACAGCGGCGCAAGATGCGGATCTCAAACCCGGACATGAAGGACGAGAAGGGATCATCACGCATTGGAATCTCATTGCCGAACAGTTCCTGGGGCCCATCAGGCCCCTTATCAGGGTGCTCTGCAGATATATCCCAGTCTTTATAATCAAAAACAACCTCAAATGCATAGTTTCGATTGATAACGGTTATCCCAT
>JAJSZO010000107.1:4667-8457 GCA_030262795.1 Deltaproteobacteria bacterium
TTTGGTCGATTTCTACGTAAAACCCCCCTCCTTTTCATGCCATATCCATTTACCTTCTCCGGTTCCTCCTTCTGGCCTTGTGAAATTATTTATCTGAAAGTCTGTATCTTGATATTAAAGCACAATATTTCTTTTGCCGCTACCATATTAATAAGAGACGAGGAGTCCTGTTTCTAAATTTAAACGGCAGGCACATAGACCTGTCCTATTAAATCCCTAAATTTCTTTTCCTACATTCCGGTAGAAATGGCCTCAAAGCCTACCATCCTGTAGGATACAATGTCATATTATTTCCACATAACACAGCATGAAACACATTAGTTTTAACAATAGTATTCAATAGTTAGATATATAAACATATTCACCGTACAGAATTGGCACGCATCTTGATATACATTTCATATAAATAAAGTTCAAACTCACTTTATTTATAATTAGGAGGCATGAAATGAGAAAGATTGCAATGTACGGAAAAGGCGGAATCGGGAAATCGACTTAGAGGCTATTTCAGTAGGCGACTAAGCGCGACCCAAAAGCCCAGTTAGAAGGGCACGAACCATGTGTGCATGACCTACTGAAATAGGCTCTTAGGCGATGTGGTCTGTGGAGGGTTTGCCACTGCGTGAGGGCAAAGGCACGTGAAATTTATATCGTGGCCTCAGGTGAGATAATGGCCATGTATAATAACAATCATCAATAAATACAGTTGATAACACAGTCAAATTATTTATCTGAAAGTCTATATATCTTTACGGCACAACAGTTGCCGGCACCAGCAAAATTTTGAACCTGGAAAGGCTGTGTTTTCAAGCTTCTTAAGGCCAAAATTCGCTTTACGGAAAATATATTGCCCTAAAGTAAAAGTCCAATCGCGGTGCTGACCGGCACCGTGGGCCGTGCAAGCAAACGCAGTTTGATTGTACGGTTCACGGTGTCCGGTCCAGATCCTTGTTCAGGCGCGTAGCGACGGGACAAGGAGCTGGACGTAGTCAGCACCGCGATTCACGGCGGCGCAGCCACCGTGAATAAGGAGTTATCATGAAAGCACCTGGCGATTTGAAAAAATATAAAGCGTTTCTATTGACATTATTGGTTTGCCTTATTTCTTCTACTGCTTTTGCCCAAAAAGAATCCAAGGAACTCCTTGTGTTTGCCGGATCGGGAATGCGTGTTCCTCTAAGTGAAATAGGAGAAAGATTTGAGAAGCTTTATGGAATAAAGGTCATATACGACTTTGGAGGAAGCGGAAGACTGGGCAACAAGATACTGGTTGGGCAATCCCCTGACGTTTTTATTCCGGGCAGCGACAAGTGGACAAAAATTTTAAAGGAAAAAGGCCATGTAAGAGATTGCACTTCGATCGCCTATCATACTCCTGTTATCATTACCCCTAAAGGGAATGGCAAAGTGAACTCGCTTGGTGATTTTCTCAATAGCAACAACCGACTCGTACTGGGTGATGCCAGAGCGGCTGCCATAGGTGGCGCTTCTGCTGCAATATTTAAAAAAGCGGGCATCGAAGAATCAAGGATGAATCTAAGGGCAAAGGGACAAGCAGTTAAGCAACTGGTATTATGGATTGAAGGGAATAATGCTGATGCTTCTATTGTCTGGAAGGCAGATGCGGTTCAGTCCGGCAGGGTTAGAATTATTGGCATCCCTAAGCAGTATAATGTCAGAAGTATTATTCCGGTCTGCCAGATGGTGACACATAAAAAGGAGACAAACGAATATATTAATTATCTCCTGGGCGTTGAAGGTAAAGCAATTTTCAAAAAACATGGGTTTGAAGTGGTGGAATAAATGAAAAGTTTTTCCTTCGACTTAGCCATATCGCTTATTGCGGGAATCTTTGTGTGCCTGATTGTGCTCCCCATGCTCGCTCTTTTTACAACGACTTCCTTTGGAGAACTGGCATGTCAGCTCAAGTCTCCATTAGTCTTGTCAGCGGTTCTCATAAGTCTTGAAACATCGCTGACAGTGGTCTTTCTGGCATTGTGTCTCGGAATTCCCGTGGCCTATTTGCTTGCCATGAAGGACTTTAAAGGCAAAGAGATACTTGATACACTGGTTGATCTTCCTATTTGCATGCCTCCACTGGTTGCTGGGTTGGCTCTACTAATCCTGTTGGGAGGAAATAGTAAGCTTGGCGGCATGTTAAGCAACCACGGAATTGATCTGATATTTTCTAAAAAGGGGATCATAATTGCGCAACTTTTTGTTTCGATTCCTTTTCTAATTAAATCAGCAAGGGATGCGTTTGAATCAATAAATAAAAACGTCATCAATGCCTCATTAACCCTGGGAGCGTCAAAATTCTATACGTTTAAAACGATTCTACTCCCGCTGGCGAGAAACGGCATCTATACCGGCATGATTATGACCTGGGCAAGGGCGCTGGGAGAGTTCGGTGCGACTTCAATGGTGGCGGGCTGCATTCCCTTTAAAACCGAAACAATGACTGTAGCCATTTATCAGAATGCTATGTCAGGAGAGCTGGCAGCCTCAACCGCTGTTGCTCTGCTGTTGCTGGTATTTTCCTTTACATTGCTGCTGGTATTCAAATCTATGGTCAAGGTACAAGCAGGGTGAATTGCAATGGGCATTATATTAAAGGAAATCTCAAAAAGCTATGATGGACGGGCAGTACTGAAAAATTTAAACCTTGAGATTAATCAGGGAGAATTTCATGTGCTGTTAGGACCGAGCGGCGGCGGCAAGACAACTACACTGTCCGTCATGGCTGGACTGACTGAACAGGATAGCGGATCTGTTTCTATTAGCGGCCGGGATGTAAGCAACCTTTCTCCAGGCGAAAGAAAAATCGGTTTTGTTTTTCAAGACCATGCCCTGTTCCCGCATCTAACTGTTTTTGACAACGTTGCTTATGGGCTGAGGGTCAGAAGGATCAAGGGGCATGAGATGACACGAAAGGTCGAGTATTATATGAGCAAAGTAAGTATAGCAAAAGAAAAGGACAAATTCCCCCACCAGTTAAGCGGAGGACAGAAACAAAGAACCGCCCTGGCCAGGGCGCTTGTTATTGAACCTGAAATACTTCTTATGGATGAACCCATGAGCAGTCTGGATGCCATGACCAAAGAAACAGTACGGGATGAATTGAAAAGTATTCAGCAGGAAATAGGTGTAATTACGGTTTATGTTACTCATGACCAAAATGAGGCAATATTGTTGGGAGACCGCGTTTCAGTGCTTAACAACGGTAGGGTGGAACAGATAGAATCCCCTTCCGAACTGTTTCATCATCCTAAAACCAAATTTGTGGCCCGTTTTGTCGGGATCAAAAATATCTTAAAAGTATCGCTGATCGGAATAAACAACCATGAAGCCACAGTACAAATCAATAATGACGGCATGGAACATCCCATCAGGATTAGAGTTAAAAAATATCCTATTTTTGAAAAAGGAAAAGAGATCAACCTGTGCATCCATCCGGAAAAAATCATGCTGAAAAGAGAAGATGAAGCATCTGACAGCAACTTGAACCGAATCAGGGGAAAAATAGTAAAAAGAACAAATAACGGTAATGGCTTTATGGCAATAGTTGATATTGGCGGCACGACACTGCATGCAGCAATTTTAGGTGATTTTAAGGTGCACGAGAATATATGGGTTTGCTTTGCCCCGGATGCAGCACACCCCCTATGCGGCAAAAAGTGCAGAGAACCGGAGCAGCAGAGAAAATGCTTAAACAGGATGTGACCATAATGAAAGGAATTATCGATTCTACATTGAGGGAAGGTGAGCAGACGGCTAATGTTTATTTTGA
>JAJSZO010000108.1 GCA_030262795.1 Deltaproteobacteria bacterium
TTGTTTGAACGGATGCTTCGGATGATAGTGTTGCAAATAATGAGCTATCACGACTTGGGCAGTGAACCTGAGAAAGTTTACCATGCGCTGGTACTCGGAATGATGGTCTGGTTATCAGGGAGATACACGATACGTTCCAACAGGGAATCAGGATATGGACGATACGACCTGATGCTGAAACCGAATGATCCGGCAAAAACCGGAATTATCATTGAATTCAAATGTGTGTATGACAGTGAAAAACCGGAACATGTTTTGTCGCAAGCGCTTAAACAGATTGAAGAAAGAAGATATGTAGCAGAACTCGAAGAAGCAGGAATAAAAAAGGCGCTGAAGATTGCTATTGCCTTTAGAGGGAAGGAGTTGTGGGTGAAGGAGGGATGATTCAATATTTTTCCCTAAAAAGGCCAATTATTCCATTGTCTCAGGGACTATAGTATTATGGGAGGGTTTTAACAATGAAATTTCCATACGGTATATCTGATTTTAAAAGTCTTATCACAGAGGGGTATTTTTATTGTGACAGAACAGATAAAATCCCCTTGCTTGAGAATACAAAATCTCAACTATTCATCCGCCCCAGACGTTTTGGCAAGAGTCTTGTTCTTTCAATGCTGGAAAATTATTATGATGTGGCAAAAAAGGACGAGTTTGAAGCGATTTTTGGTGGGCTTAAAATCGGGAATAATCCCACAGAATTGCGCAATTCATATTTTATTTTGAAATTGGACTTTTCCTGCGTTGATCCGACCGGAAGCGCTGAGGATGTGAAAAAGGCTCTGTTTAATCATATTAATGTGCGCATTAATGGGTTTCATAAATTTTATAATTATAAAGGGTTTGAGATTTCGGATATCGAAATTAATCAGGAAGACGCCCTTTATTCAATTGATTCTCTTATTGCTGCGATCCGCATGACCCCCTACCCTGTTTATCTGCTCATAGATGAGTATGATAATTTTGCCAATACAGTGATGATAGGGGTGCAGAGTGCTGGAAAGAGATATAAAGCTCTTGTGTATGACGAAGGCCCTTTAAGGACTTTTTTCAAAGTTGTAAAATCCTCAACTTCAGGTTCCATGTTTGACCGCGTGTTCATAACAGGGGTTTCGCCTGTTGTTATGAGCGATATTACAAGTGGGTATAATATTGCTGAGAATATTTATTTTGAGCCTGAGTTTAATGATCTGTGCGGGTTTAAACAGGATGAAATTGAGGATGCGCTCAAAAAGCTTGTTGATAAATGCGGCTTTGAAAAGGAGAAGATACAGGAACCTGTAAATTTGATGCAGACTTATTACAACGGCTATACTTTTTCCCATGCAGCAGATGAACGTATTTATAATCCAACTCTTTCTTTATATTTTTTTAAACAATTTGAAAAAACATGCGGCTATCCAAGAAAAATGCTGGATTCAAACCTTGCTGTGGATGAATCAAAGCTGGAGTATATTGCCAATATTCCCCGGGGAAGAGATCTTTTAATGAATCTGGTGCAAAAAGATCAAGGTGTTGTTATATCAGATATTGAAGATCGTTTTGGCATTAAAGATATGTTGACGGACAAATCCAAGGACAACAAATTTCTGGTCTCTTTTCTCTATTATTTTGGAGTATTGACCATTGCAGGCGACACAGAAGATCTGAAAGTTATATTAAAAGTTCCCAATCTGGTTATGCTGGGTCTTTATGTGAAACGGATTCAGAATATGCTTCTGCCGGAACCGGAAGACAGGGATGATGGCAGGGATGTTGCAGAACTGGTGTATCAAAAAGGAGAGATGGCTCCTCTATGCAGATTTATGGAGGAGAGATATTTTAAGGTTTTTCATAACAGAGATTACATGTGGGCAAATGAACTGACGTTAAAAACCGCATTCCTGACCCTGCTTTATAACGATATTATCTATATCATGGATTCTGAAACTGAAATTGACCGCCGCTATGCAGATCTGACCATGATCATCAGACCGGATAAAAGATATGGCAAAATATTTGACGTTTTGATTGAGTTCAAGTTTGTAAAGCTCAAAGATGCAGGAATGAGCGCTGATCAGGCAAAAAAGTTGTCTGAAGATGAGCTGAGACAGATTCCTGAGATTGCAAAGCAGATGAAAGATGGTGAAAAGCAGGTGCAAGATTACGGAAACAAGCTTGAACAAAAATATGGAAATCTGAGATTGCAGAAATTTGTGGTCGCGGCTCTGGGGTTTGAAAGAGTATGTTTTAGAAAGCTCAAAACTCAAAGCAAAAAATAGAATATTTACTAATAAATAAAATGGAAATTCTATACTATTAAATTAAAGAAGAAAGTAGAAGTGTTTCTCAACTCTGTATTACACAACAGCCTGGTTGCAAAATAATTATTGGCGAGGTTGAGGCATTCCTGCGCAAAGCAGAACTCGTGCGTGAGGTCGAAGGCGAAGATCTGCAGACGCTAAGGGTGTGGTTCTTTGCTCTTACTGAGGAAGCAGATACGTTGATGCGTGAAAAAGGAATGTTCTGGTCAATGCGTGAACGTCTGGACGGGTTGCTCAAACATGTGGGGTTGCGACAGTTGTCGGAGCTGGCGAATGAGGATAGAGATAACC
Source organism: Deltaproteobacteria bacterium (assembly GCA_030262795.1). Taxonomy (GTDB): domain Bacteria; phylum Desulfobacterota; class Desulfobacteria; order Desulfobacterales; family ETH-SRB1; genus B13-G4. The sequence goes on from JAJSZO010000108.1 coordinate 2,592, forward strand.
GTACAGAAATGTAAAAAGTTTGATGTGAATGGGAATAATAATGGCCATGAGAAGATAAATGCATAAAATCAAAAAGAATTTTACAGTTATCGGTTTTTTGTTAATCCTTTTCACCCCTGTTTTTTGGGGCGTTAGTGTTTTTGGAGCTGATGACGAATATGACATTGTTGCCAGGAATTTCCTGAAGTATCTCAATAGCGACAAAGAGATTGTTTCAACCCGGATTATTGAAGGCAATCATCCTGATAGCCTCCCGGCAAAGGTTAGCGTTGCATTCCTGGCGAACTTAAAAAATGGTGGTTATATCCTCGTATCGACTTCCAGGAATCTCACGCCGATTAAGGCGTACTCATTAAGCGACGATTTTCTGACATTGCCGGAAGCATATAAAAAGTTCCTTCTTTCAGAAATGGAATACAATGCCAGGACAATAATGGCTCGGAAAAGAACCACGCAGGTTGCCACCGTTAGTCAAGCGCAAAAAAGTTGGGATTTTTTATTAAACTTCGAGCAAGTCAGAGCCACGCTTGCATATACCCCGGATACTTATCTTCTTACTACGCAGTGGGATCAGAATGACCCATACAACAAATTTCTGCCGGAAAGTAATGGGGAAACTGTAGTTGCCGGTTGTGTGAATATTGCTATGGCACAAGTCATGAAGTACCATAATTACCCTGCCAAAGGAACCGGTGTTGCCTCATTTAGCTGGGATGACCAGGAACTGAAGGCCATATTTTACAGAACCTGCAACTGGGAAAATATGCCCAATGTACTTGATTCAACTCAACCCGAACCAGAGTACAAGGTAGATGAAGTTGCGCTCTTGATAAGGGATCTTGCCATCATGAATCATACTGATTTCGGTTTGGATGGCTCAACGGCCTCTCCCAACACGGATGCCTGGATCGAAAATTTTGGGTATTCAAATAGCATAACGAGTATAACCAACGATGATGTCACACTATTTTTCAACATATTAAGAAGTGAAATTGATGCAGAAAGGCCGGTTTTGCTATGTTTCCCGGGTCACATGACTGTTGCGGACGGCTACAGTTCAAACGAAACAGGAAGAGAGATACATGTGAATATGGGATGGGGTGGACATTATGACGATTATTATTTTCTTGATAATGATGTAGAGGCTGGTGATTACACATATTCTCCGGATCTGACCATTTATTACAATATAGCGCCGTGCAGTGGAGCGAATTGTTTTGAAAACCTGGAATCAGACGACAAGATTGACGATTTAAATATTACAGGCGAATTTGACGATGAGCGGGATGTCGACAGATATGAGCTTTATTTGAAAGGAAACACCACGATAACTGGAACAAGAACTGGTTACGGCAATCAGGCATTCTTTATATCAATATATGATTTCAGTTGCGCAATGATTGTTTCAAGTCATCAAGCGATATCACAAAACCTGTCGGCAGGTCGATACACCGTAAGGATCTCCCTTTGTAGTGAAACAGGAACCTACTATTCTTATGATGCCGACAAGATCGACTATAGCGTTTTGATCAGCACAAATGCCTTAACAAATGCTGAAAAGACGGAAATAGATGATAGTCTTGATGTTTTGCCTGTGATTAATAGCAGACCCAGGGACATTTTATTAGATTCATCCGATCAGGAACCATATAAAATATTGATTGACGCAAGGGATCAAAACGGCGATGTCCTCAATATAGGTGTAAACAACAGCAACAATGACGCTGTACAGGCCGCTCTATCCGGAAATATTCTATCACTTGCCCCGGTTTCCGGTGCATCTCATGTGGCTAGCAGGATCACTGTTGCTGCAACTGCTAACAATAGAACTGCTGAAAAATCCTTTGTTGTTATGATATTGGATGAGGATATATCCTTTGGCAAAAAGTTTATCGTGAGTGGAATTTTTGAAAATCAGGATGATTTTAACACTCATAAGATTATTCCGGATGGAACCTGCACAATATCAGGGTACAATGGTTATTCAAACCAGGGATTTTTCAGTTCACTGATGGATAAATACGAAAATGAGATCGTACCGCCCGTGGATAATGTCATTAACCGGAAGTTTGCGAGAGATGTATACTTTCTTGGTGCGGCGTTGAAGAAAAATCCGGGCGGATCTGGCCGTTACTACAACTATATACAGGGTGAAAACGATCAATACCAGCTCACTGTTTGTTGCCCGGATGCAAATGACAGTGTTGAATCCATTGCAACTATTCTCGGAATAGATTTGAGCGGAACCGTTGTTCCGGGAGACGTTGATAACAACGAAACAGTCGAGCTGAGCGATGCTATCCTGTCCTTTCAAGTAAGCGCAGGTATCTGTCCGGTCTCGACTGTTCACCATGGAGCTGATGTCAATGGAGATAACAAAATCGGGATAGCAGAATCCATTTATATCCTTCAGAAGGTTTCAGGGATAATGGAGAAAGGATGTGGAGAAGACCTATTCTGAGGATTCGGTCAGAGATGTATTAAACGTGATGAGGCTCTTTATTATGAATAGATTTCGCAATGTAAGTCGTGAGGAGGTGATGAGAATGTTAAATTTTGATCTTATGGACACAAAATTTATGAGGAAGGGCTTCTTAAGGATGCTCGTGAGATGGTGATTGAGGCATTAGAAGAGCGATTCGGGATTGTATCTGGAGAGATTATGGAGAGCGTGCGTTCTATTGGACGGCGTGAGGTGCTGAAAGAGCTACTGAGGCGTGCTATTCGCAGTGAGCGTGTTGAGGATTTTAAAAAGATGCTTGCGAAAGCGGTTTAGAGGCAGAGCTTGGGAACGAGTGGAGGGGACGCAAAAACGAGGAAGGAGAGAAAGGAAATGAGAAAAGGAACAGTGAGACGGCATGGGAAAAATTCGATGTTTGTAACAGAATTTGTACTGTTTCTCGCAATATTGCTGTTGGCGGTTTGCGGCATGGCTATGGCGGGTCCCGTGCCCGACACGGGGCAGAGCAAATGTTACGATGACTCAGGGAATGAAATTTTTTGCCCCCAGCTTGGAGAGCCTTTCTACGGCCAAGATGCAAATTACAACATCAATCCGCAGTCCTACACAAAGCTCAATGCACAGGGGAATGATCTCCCTAACCCGGCCGCGGAAACAGAAATTGACCCTGTCGATGTATCTGTCGAAGATAACACAGGGCCGAAGATAAGCGAAGATATTACTATAACCCCTGACCCTGACGGATTCATCGTAAGATGGGAAGTAGCCGATGCAATCGACACACTCGGATACATGGTCTATCTTGGAAAGACTATTGACACACTTGAACCCTATGAAGATACAGGCAGCTCCACATGGATACTCATTACAGGACTGGAAGATAATTGCTATGTAACAGTGAGCGGATACGATGCAGCAGGAAACAAGGGCGATCTCCTTGAGCCTGTTAAAATCCAACTGCATATCCCGGGCGATGTAAACAATGACAGAAGGATTGATCTTGCAGATGTCATCCTTGCCCTTCAGGTCAGCGTCAGCATGACTCCTGTCTCGGTTATCTGCAAAGAAGCCGATGTCAATGGAGACGGAAAGATCGGGATTGAAGAGGCCGTGTATGGATTGCAATGGGTTGCAGGTCTGAGACCTCAAACTATTGAGCAGATAGAAACTGTGCGGTCGGCAATGACACGCAACCTCTCACCGGATGTGGCGAAAACCGAACTTAACGAACTGGTCACAGGAAACAACACATTTGCCCTTAACCTCTACCAGGAGATACGCACAAACACCGGCAACCTGTTCTACTCTCCTTACAGCATCTCATCTGCCCTTGCCATGACATACGCAGGCGCCCGAAACGATACCGAGTCGCAGATGGCAAACACTCTTAACTTCACTCTTCCGCAGAATCGTCTCCACCCCGCCTTTAATGCTCTTGATCTCGAACTGGCCGCCCGTGGCGTGGGAGCGGAAGGCCAAGACGGAGAAGGATTCAGGCTGAACATCGCCAATTCTATCTGGGGTCAGAAAGACTATTCTTTTCTTCCCGGGTTTCTTGATGTTCTGGCTGAAAACTATGGCGCAGGGCTGAGTCTCCTTGATTTTTACAACGCACCGGAAGATTCCAGAATTGTCATAAACACCTGGGTTAGTGAACAGACTGAAGATAAAATCAATGATCTGATTCCGAAAGGTGCGATTTCCTACCTCACGCGCCTTGTACTTACCAATGCAATCTATTTCAATGCTGCATGGAACCTTCCGTTTGATGAGAAACTTACCATGGACGGTCATTTCTATCTTCCCGGCGGGAGTCAGGTCACGGCGCCGATGATGTCGCAGACAGGCTATTTTGGTTATACTGAGGGTGATGGATATCAGGCTGTGGAGCTTTTATATGACGGTGAAGAACTGTCTATGATTGTGTTATGTCCGGAAGCAAGCGGGTTTGAGGAGTTTGAAAGTTCCATGACCTTTAGTGGATTAAATAAGATTACAGGTAATCTTTCTCCGACAAACGTACACCTGAAGCTGCCCAAATTCAGATATGAATCCGGTTCTATCGGTCTGAAGAAAATACTTGCTCAGATGGGGATGCCGCTTCCCTTCACAGAACTTGCGGATTTTTCCGGAATGGACGGAACCCGCCGCCTTTCCATAAGCGATGTCATCCACAAGGCATTTGTATCAGTAGATGAAGCAGGCACAGAGGCGGCAGCGGCCACAGCGGTGATCATAGGAGTTATATCCTTTCCTCCTCCTCCGGTAGAGGTCACGATTGACCGGCCGTTTATCTTTTTGATTCGAGATATCAAGACTCAGGCCATTCTTTTTATTGGCCGCATTGTTAATCCAGCAGAACAGTAGTTTCCCTGGAACTGCATAAAAAATGGGTAACCGTTCAGATACACGTAACCGTTTACGGGTTTAGCCTCCGGCTTGGAGAGAGAGGTTCACGAGTTTAGGGGTTTTCTCGTTTTCTCGTTTCCATGCTCCAGCGTGGGAATGCATACTATGCACAACACCAAACCGTGGCGAACGGCCTCTGTGCCGTTCGAGTATATGCGGATAGGATTTAGGAATTATAAAGATGAACAAAAAAAATAAAATAACAGCAAAAGGAAAAAAGCGTTTACCCATAGGCATATCCAGCTTTAAGAAACTTCGCGAGAATGACTATTACTATATCGACAAGACACACTTTATTCGGGATATAGTAGAAGCCTCGGCTGAGGCGCTTTTACTTCCCCGTCCCCGTCGATTCGGCAAGACATTGAATTTGAGTATGCTCCGTTATTTTTTTGAAAAAAGCGAAGAAAACCGAAGTGGACTGTTTGATGGACTGACTATCCGTAATGATAAAATATTTTCCGAGCATCAGGGGAGGTATCCGGTTATATATCTGACTTTCAAGGATGTTAAAGAAACGAGTTGGAACAGTTGTTTAAAGAGCTTGCAAGCTGTTATATACGAAGAATACTCTCGGCATCGATACTTGCAAGATACTCAAGTTCTTTTTCCGGATGAAAAAACTTATGTTCAAAAGATTCTGGACGGAGAACTGGAAGAAGCAGATTTTGGAAGAGCGCTGAAGAATTTAAGCGCCTATTTGTCCCGCTGCTACGACGAACAAACAGTCATCTTGATTGATGAATATGATACCCCCCTTCATTCGGGATATGCAAATGGCTATTACGATGAAGTCGTAAATTTCATGAGAAATTTCTTAAGCGGCGGTCTCAAGGACAATGAGCACCTTTTTAAAGGAGTTATTACCGGTATTCTCAGGGTAGCCAAAGAATCAATTTTTTCAGGGCTGAACAACCTTGGGGTATACACCTTATTGCAAGAGGAGTTTAACACAGCATTC
>JAJSZO010000109.1:0-5417 GCA_030262795.1 Deltaproteobacteria bacterium
CTGAATACTCCTCTGTGGAAATCAAAATCATTACGATCATAATGAATGGCAATAAGATCTGAAATAAGTTTGTCGCGAGATAGTTCAGCGCCGGTTTCAAGATTAATGCTCATTGCAAGATATTCTTCAGGAGCGCCAAGTCCGAATATGCAGGATACGCTTGCCACAACAATAACATCCCGTCGTGAAAGAACGGATCTTGTCGCAGAATGGCGAAGTTTATCAATCAGTTCGTTTATTGAGGAGTCTTTTTGTATATAGGTACCGCTGGCAGGAATATATGCTTCAGGTTGGTAGTAGTCATAGTAACTTACAAAATATTCAACAGCATTTTCCGGGAACAGTTCCTTGAACTCGCCGTACAGTTGTGCAGCCAGTGTTTTGTTTGGGGCAAGGACTAAGGTCGGTTTTTCAACTTTTGCGATAACTTGAGCAATTGTAAATGTTTTACCGGATCCTGTAACACCTAGAAGAACCTGGTGTTTTTTTCCGAATAAAATACCTTTGCTTAAAGATTCTATAGCATAAGGCTGATCCCCCTTTGGGGTAAAGTTTGAAACAGACTTAAAGAAAGACATGAGGTTTTATAGAATAATATATTAAATTTATATCAATTATCGCCCCACCACGTTCCTTAGGAACGTGGACGAATTAACTTCCACAGTAGGCGCATAGATTTGGGTCAGATTTGTTCGATCTCAGATCACAAAAGTTGATGGAATAGCGGGTTATTTTGATATTTTTGTGATTTGAGCGCGGATTATAACCTGATTTATATTTGGGGGGACACGTTGTTTCCCCCAAACCCCTCTTCCGCATTTTTACCCCACCGCAAGCGGATGGGGTATTTAAAAGATCATAATAAACGGTAACAGTGGTTTTTCCGTTCAGTGAGTTTTTGTCAGTCCATATGGTTAAGTTAGATAGAAATCATTTACTATGAACTCTGTCAATACAACAAAATCTAATTATCTTTAAAGCGGAATTAATCCACCGGCTCTGCCGTTTAAGGCGAAAATTTGATAGACGGTCCTCCATTGAGGAAGGCCCCGAGGGGCAAGGGGCATAAGCGCTGAAATAAAAATCCTTAAATGGCGGTACAGTCTGATTAAATTATTAGAGTTGTTGCGCAATAATAAAGATTGGCATAATACCGCTAACTAAAAAAAACTAAAAATTGGTCTTGACATGGGGGTCCACTTTAAAGGCTCTTGGAAGATGAAGAATAAATGCTAATTGCCTATTGCAAAGACAATTAAAATTTGTAAAGATGTGAATGTCAAAAGGGCTGCTTCGATAACGGGCAGCCCTTTTGATTGTTCCATCTTGTGCCCGTCAAATTACTACAAGATGGAGGTGTAACATGGGAATGATCTATAAACGTGGAAATACCTGGTGGATCAAGTATTTTTAGGAGCAACCCAAAGTGAGTTAACCCCTTGTTTTTTATTGGTACGCCTGGCAGGATTCGAACCTGCGACCTACGGATTAGAAGTCCGTTGCTCTATCCAACTGAGCTACAGGCGCATGTCAATGCGTTATATAAAGATAATTATCATATGTTCTATCTTTATGTCCATAAATAAAAAATAAAGCGCATAGATTTGGAGCATATTTGTTCGATTTTAGATCACAAAAGTTGATGAAATAGCAAGCTATTTTTGCTATTTTTGTGATTTGAGGCTGGATTTGAGATTAGGCGAAGGTGGCCTGAAGCTATGATGCATAGTTGGGGAAGTTAATTCGTCCATGTTCCTTAGCACTAATCATTAGTTTCTATTTAGTGTAACTTCGTGTAATTAGTGGACAAAGGACAGATGAAAAAAAAAAAATCAACAAAAAAAGATAAGAAAAGTATTACCCGCAAGAAAAAAGATGGTAATAATATCGCAAGCAAATCTTCTGAAAATGCTCTTGTCAAGTTTGACCCACTTCAGAAATATTTGCAGGAAATCAGCAGATATAATCTTCTTACAAGAGAAGAAGAAGTGGAGCTTGGTATAAGAGTGCGCGAGCATGGTGATAAAGAAGCAGCATATATTCTGGCGACTTCCAACCTTAGACTTGTAGTAAAGATTGCACTGGAATTTCAAAAAATCTGGATGCAGAATCTTTTAGATTTGATTCAGGAAGGAAATATGGGGCTTATGCAGGCTGTCAAAAAGTTTGACCCTTATAAAAACGTTAAGTTTTCATATTATTCTTCATTCTGGATAAAGGCATATATTCTTAAGTTCATAATGGATAACTGGCGTCTTGTAAAAATTGGCACAACACAAGGTCAGAGAAAACTTTTTTTTAAATTAAAAAAGGAAAAACAGAAGCTTATAGATGAGGGTTTTAATCCAATGCCAAAGCTTCTTTCGGAAAGATTGGGCGTTTCCGAACGAGAAGTTGTGGACATGGAACTGAGGCTGAATGGTTGGGATGTATCTTTGGACGCACCTTTAAAAGATGATTCAGATACCGAGAGAATTGAGTTTTTAAATACAGCGGAGGAATCTACAGAGGAAAAGGTGGCAAAAAAGGAAATAGAGAATCTTCTTCACAATAAGATTGAATTGTTCAAAAAGAAAATAAATAACAGAGAACTTGAAATATTTAATAAGCGCATTTTTTCTGATGAGCCGGCTACTTTGCAGGAGATCGGCGACCGCTATGGAATATCAAGGGAGAGAGTCCGACAGGTTGAAAAAAGTTTAATAAAAAAGTTAAGAGAATTTTTAAAACATGAAATAACCGATTTTGATTCTTATGCTTATACAAAAGATGAGGCTGAGTAACAGAGGTTCAGGGTTTAAAAAGTTGATTGGTTCATAATGCTTATCCAATGAAATCAATGACTGAGGAAAAAATCGTAAAGAGATTAAAAAACTAAATTTTACGAGGTCTGTTATAAATGAAGTCGCAGTTATTAAGAATATTTATTTTATTTATAGTCTGTTTATTTTATACAAGTTCAAGTTGTACTTTATATAATAAAACAATAACCCAGGATCATGAACTGCCGATTAAAAAAACTGAAAATCGTTATTATAACTATATAGAAGCTTTTCTGCACTTAAAGAAAAATAATTTAGATAAAACCATTTACTATCTGAATAAAACGATTGAAGACGATCCGGAAAATTTATATTTACAAAAAGAACTTGCGATTCTTTATGTTATGCAAAAAAACAACTTAAGGGCACTAAATATCGTTGAAAATATTATAGATAAGAATCCGGAAGATATAGATTCTCTTATTATGTATGGTAGAATTAACCAAGGCCTAAAGCAAATTGATGATGCTAAAGAAGCATATGAAAAGGTTATTGCCCTTGATCCCTCTCAAAAAAATATTTATTTAATTCTTGGTAATATTTATATGGTAGAAGGTAAGGCAGGCAAAGCTTTAAAGATATATAAGCAGTTAGTTAATAAATATCCTGCATTTTACGCAGGGCATTTTTTTATTGGAAAAGTTTATTCGGAACAGGACAAAATAGTTGATGCTGAAAAAGAATTTAAGAAAGCATTGGATTTGGAGCCTGACATTGATGAAATCAGATTTGAATTGATAAAACTTTATAAAAGTATGGGTGAAGAGCAAAAGGCTATTAATCTATACAAAGAAATTTTGAGAAGAGATTCAAATAACATCAGGGCTGCTTTGGAGCTTGGTCTTCTTTATTATAAGAATGGAATGATTAAAGATTCAGATAAACTATTTAACGACCTAACTGCAAGAAGCTTGTCTGATTCCGAAATTATAAGAAAAATCGTTCAGATATATTTGGATAAAAAGAAATATAATGATGCTATTATTGTTCTTGAAGGAATGTTAAAGAACTTGCCGTACAGCTCAGATATTCATTATGCTGCAAGCATAGCATATGCCGGAATTAAAGATAAAGAACTGACAATAATTCATCTTAAACAGGTGGAGCCGGATTCAAGATTTTATCAAAATGCAATAATCCGGCTTTCTTTGTTATATCGGGACCAGGGGAAACCAGGGGAGGCTATTAATCTTTTAGAAAACGCTATAAAAAACATTCCTGACAAACTTGGACCAATGCTTTATCTTGGTTTATTTTATGAAGAGAATGAAGAATTCAACAATGCTGAAAAAGTGCTTAAGAAAGCAATCAAAATTGATCCGGAGAATATCGAACCCTATTTTCGTCTTGGTGTTGTTTACGACAAGTGGAACAAAAAAGAGGCTGCAATAGAATCAATGAAGACAGTTATAAGCCTTGATCCCAAGAATGCAAACGCTTTGAATTATGTAGGTTATATCTACGCAGAGCTTGGAATAAATCTTGATGAAGCTGAAAGTCTTATAAAAGAAGCATTAAAATACAGCCCTGATGATGGGTATATCACGGACAGCTTAGGATGGGTATATTACAAAAAAGGACTTTACAAAGATGCACTTAAGCTTCTGAAAAAGGCGGTAGATCTGGTTCCGGATGATCCAATTGTTTTGGAACATCTGGGCGATATCTATTTAAAAATGACTAATAAAAACAAGGCTCTTATGTTTTACGAACGTTCTCTGTTGAAAAAAGAAAAGGATAAAGCAGATATCAAGAAAAAAATTCAGGAACTGAAGTGAAACACGCAATCATCCTCTTTACAGTTGTTTTTTTTTCCGCATGCTCTTTTTTTACAGAAAGAATTGTTGAAAGCCCTCCTGAATTATTAGACACAGTTGCTATAATTGAAATTGATAATCTTCTTTCAAATATCAGGCTTAAAAACAGGGATCTTAAAACATTTAAAGGCATTGGCAAAATAACATTTTGGGAAAAAGATAAAAAATGCATTACTTCAAGTATTGCATGGGTTGGGTCCGACCCTGAGTTGATACGAATAGCCATACTGAACATTTCAGGCCAGCCTTTATTAAGCCTCGCAAATGATGGGGAATGGTTTTATTTTTTATCCCATACTGATAATAGTTTTTACAAGAAACGTTCATCATATTCCGTTCTGGAAAAAGTAATTCAAATACCTTTAAAACCCGTTGAAATGGTATCATTTCTCGCGGGTCGTATTCCTCTTTATGAATATCATACCGCTAATATTACAAGAAATAAAAAGCAAGAATATGTAATTGTTTTAAAAAAAAGTGGAAATGTAATCCAAAAAATTTATCTTGATGAAGATAAAAAAAATGTCCGAAAAGTTGAGCTGTTTGATAAAAAAGGAAACTTCTTATATTCTTTAGAAATTGAAGGGTTGCAAAAAATAAATGAATATCACGTTCCTGTGCGGATAATTGCATCAAGTGATAATGGAAATGGATTTAAGATTGATATTCACAAATACTGGACAGATGTTTCCGTTAATCCATCAATGTTTGTTTTGACACCGCAATAATAAGCGGTTTGTAACCGTTATCGGTTATCGGTTATCGGTTATCGGTTCAC
>JAJSZO010000109.1:5517-8330 GCA_030262795.1 Deltaproteobacteria bacterium
CGGTTATCGGTTCACAGTTCACGGTTGAAAGACAAAAAGTAGAAAAGAATTATGGTATTTTCTTTAAATCAATATCCAAAATGCTTCAGTTGTTGCATGGTTCATTGGAAAAACCGACAACTGTAAACCGACAACTGTAACCTATTACTTTTATGACAAATTCAAAAAAAGTTATTGCCATAGAAGCACGGCTTAAAAGTTGCAGAAATGTAATTACTTTGGGAGTTCGACCGAATTTTTCAGATTACAGCCCACAAGATGCAAAGTTAATTAGAAATGCAAAAAAAATATATTACCCGACAACTTTTTATGCAGATCTGTTTGATGCGATGGGAAAAAGTATTTTTCCAAGTTATCACACATACAAGTGTGTTCAGGACAAGATTAAACAGACAGCATTATTTAATCTGCTGAAAATACCTCATCCGAAAACGCGAGTATTTTACGGAAAGCGTCAGAAGCCCACTATTACAGAATATTTTAAATTCCCTTTTATTGGTAAAGTACCAAGAGGATCAGCCATGGGAAGAGGGGTTTACCTTATAACAAATGAAGATGAGCTTTCTGCTTACTTAAATATCGTCACTCCCGCCTACATTCAGGAATACTTACCATCAGACCGTGATATAAGAATAGTTATTATTGGAAATAATTTTGTCCATGGTTACTGGCGTATCGCTCCTCCGGATGACTTCAGAAGTAATGTCGCGGTTGGAGGGAGCATTAGCCTGGCCCCAGTTCCAAAGGAAGCTCTTGATCTTGCAATTTATACTGCACAGAGCTGCAAATGGAATGATGTAGGCATTGATATCTGCATATATAAAAACAAATATTATGTTCTTGAAGCAAACATGAAATATGGAAAACAAGGTTTTCGTGAGGCAGGAATAGATTATATTAAACTCATGGAAGATATGATTGAAAATAAGGAGCTGTAATAAAAAATGCTCTTGGATAATATAAGATTGACTTTAAATCAGCGGCAAGCTGAGTCATTATCTCCTCTATCTACTTTAAACTCCAAAGGCTTCCGTCGTTCACATGAAGAGCATATTGAATGGGGTTACCGCCAGGCTTTTTCCGTAGATGTCGATAGAATTCTTCATGCTCTTGCATATACAAGGTATATTGATAAAACCCAGGTATTTTATCTTATTGAAAACGACCACATAACTCACAGAGTGTTGCATGTTCAGTTAGTATCCAAGATAGCCAGAACAATAGGTCGTTTTCTTGGATTAAATGAGGATCTTATTGAGGCAATATCTCTTGGGCATGATATCGGGCATACTCCTTTCGGGCATGATGGTGAAAGGTTTTTGTCTGAGATATGCAAATCTTGTGGCATTGGATATTTTGTACACAGTGTTCAGGGCGTGCAGTTTTTAGACAGGGTGGAACGAAAAGGAAAAGGATGGAATCTATGTTTTCAGACTCTGGATGGAATACTTTGTCATGATGGAGAAATACATAATGCAATGCTTAAACCTGACCCGAATAAGACCTTTATAACATTAAAAAAAGAGATCGCAGCAAAAAAAACTGCGCCGGATACGCAACTGATTCCCATGACTCTTGAGGGCTGTGTTGTACGTATGGCGGACACTATCAGCTACATTGGAAGAGATTTAGAAGATGCCATAAGATTGAAAGTAATTAAACGTTCCGATATGCCTGTTCATATCGTAAATATCCTCGGAAATACAAACGGAACAATTGTATATAATCTTGTTACGGATATTATACAAAACAGCTTTCAAAAATCATATATAGCATTTAGTCCTGAAATATCCGATGCCTTAAAAAAACTAAAGGATTTTAATCTCGAATATATATACATGAATTCAAAAATTAAGACTAACCTGAACAGAATAAAAGAACTTTTTGAAATGCTTTTTGAAAGATATCTCAATGATGTTGAAAATAAGAATTATTCTTCAGTAGTTTTTATGAGATTTTTAGAAGATATGTCATCTGATTATACTGAAAATCACAGCAAAGAAGAAATGGTAAGGGACTTTATTGCCGGCATGACGGATAAGTATTTTTTAAGACAGTGCCCTGTAGAAATGAGACCGAAAATTCAAATAAAATAGGGTAGGGGGCAGGGATCATTCTTGATAGAATTTAATGAAAAATGAAGAAGGTAAAAATAATCATGCAAATAATAAATATAACCATATTAATATTTATTATTTTAATATCCGGCCCTGTAAATCTCCGGGCTGAAGAAAGCGGTCCTCTCCCCCTTCCTGAAAAGCAATACTCCCTTGATGATCTGTACCGAATTGCATTGATGCGATCCGAAAGGATCAAAATTTCCGAAGAAAATCTTTATATTGCTGAAAGAACCCGGGAAAAGGCTTTCTCGGTTTTGGTTCCGAGATTTTCAGCATTCGGGAATTATACGCGATATAGTGAGGAAAAAACACTTGCTAATCCCGGGATTGACATTCAACCGGAGTGGACCACAGCCTGGGGTGTAAGGTTCGACCAGTCATTTACATTAAATGGTAAAGAGCTTATTGCTTTGAGAATTACGGAAGATAGTATTAAAAAGAGCAAATATGATCTTGATGCCGTTAAGGAAGAATATCTTTTTACCGTTACTGCTGCTTACTACGACCTGCTCAAGGCGGCAAAAGTCGTTGATATTGCTATTGCAAATGTTGAGAGGCTGCTGGCACATAGAAATGCCGTTTATGTTCAACTGAAAATAGAGACTGTTACCAAAACCGCTTTATACAGGGCAGAAGCGGAACTGTCAAAATCAAGAGCAGATCTTATAAATACGAAGAACAGACTCAGGCTGG
>JAJSZO010000110.1:0-4007 GCA_030262795.1 Deltaproteobacteria bacterium
CTCCTTTGAATGGGTTGACTTTAGCGAGACCTTTAACCAGGTGCCTGTGGTTACAAGTAGTGTCTCAAGCTTTAATGAGGAAGGTGCAGTATGCTCCAGGTTAAGGAATATTGATACCACAGGATTTGATTTTTGCATGCAGGAGCAAGAACGCAATCATCAAATCCATACCACCGAGACTATCTCCTACATCGCCTGGGAACCATCATCCGGAACCGTGGGTAACCTGACTTTTGAGGTTAATAAAACAGATGATGTGATTACGCATAATTTGCAAACTATCGTTTATAATGAGACCATGGCCACCCCTGTGTTTCTTGCCGACATGCAAACAACCAACGGTAGTGATACTGCCAACGTGCGCTGGCAAAACAAGGACTTCTATGGAATCGACATCAAGATCACTGAAGAACAATCTCATGACAGTGAAATAAAACATACTACTGAAGTAGTGGGATATATGGTGTTTGCTTTAGAGTAAACGAGGATGTTTATTGACTTCGTCAACCTTGGCCAATTTCAGTGTAAGCCTGTGGGGTTACACTGAAATTGGCTACTGAAAAAATGGGTGTATGAAATATCCCCTATATTAAAATATAAAATTTACAATTAGTTAAGTATTTCCCTTGACCCGTCTGTATGGATTTTCCTCCATAAAATCTCCTTTAAAATCTGAGCCAACGCAAAAAAGCCTTTAAAATCAGATAAATAGCCTGCCAAGCCAATTTGGCATGTTACTTGCTTTAAAAAGGCTCAAAGGCTCTTATTGGCTATTTGAACAAATGCCATGATATTAACTCGCCCGCACCACATATATAGTACCTGAACGAAAACCTCTGTTTTTGATCAGAACTTCAAAGCACGCCCATTTTATAAGATTGGCCGAAACAATGACCAAAATACGAATTTTTAATAACAAAAAGATCGGATTTCCAAAGCGTTAGTTTTGGTATTCGAATTTGTCTGGGCCAATCTAATAAAATGAGCGGATTTCGATATTCTGAGTTTGTTTGAATATGACTTTTCGTTCAGACATCATTATGATAAGTACTGTTGTTCCCATGTCTGTGTGGTCGTTACATAAGGAAGGTGGACGAAACAGCTTCCCCAATTATGCATCACAGCTTCAGGCCGCCTTTGCCTAATCTCAAATCCAGGCTCAAATCCCAAACCTATTGAAATAGCTCGCTATTCCATCAACTTTTGTGATCCGAGCCTATATTTGAGATTTGGGCAAATTCGACCCAAATCTGTGTGCCTACTTGGGAAAATTAATTCGTCCACGTTCCTAAGGAGTACATAAATGAAATCTCGCTTCCTCTATTTTTTGGCCTGTGTTTTTATATATTTTGTTCCTTTAATCTTTATTTTGCTTCTGTCCACCCAAAATGTTTATTCACTTGACGTAACATTGAGTTGGAATCCTAACAGCGAGAAAGATCTTGCCGGTTACAGAATTTTCTATCGTGAGGACGACCAAAGCTATGATTACGAAGAGCCAGCTTGGCAAGGAAGTGAAACAACATGCACTATTTATAACCTTGATGACAAAACTACTTATTATTTTGTTGCAAGAGCCTTTGATTCTTGGGGGTCAGAGAGCGGTAATTCCAAAGAGACGATCTATGCTGCGTTATCGGATACTGTTGAAATCGGCGATTCTAATGAGGCATCCTATGCTGCGTTATTGGGCTCTTCGGAAAGTGGCAATTCCAATGAGGCGTGCTATGCTGCGTTATTGGGCACTGTTGAAATCGGAGAGGTGGGTGTGGATCACAACTGGAAATGGGTGGAATTTAATGACACTTTTATTGATCCTGTGGTAGTGGCCAACCCTTTGAGCTATAATGGAGGAGATCCAGCCGTTTTAAGAATCCGAAATGTAGATAGCAGAGGTTTTGATATCCGTGTACAAAAGTGGGATTATCTAAATGGAACTCACACTACTGAGAATGCAAGCTATATAGTAATGGAGCGGGGGAGCTATATCTTGGAGGATGGCACCAAAGTAGAGGCAGGAAAGTTTGATATTAACGCAACAGGCGCCTTTTCCTTTGGATGGGTTGACTTTAGCGAGACCTTTAACCAGGTACCTGTGGTTACAAGCACTGTTTCAAGCTTTAATGAGGAAGATGCAGTGTGCTCCAGGTTAAAAAATATTGATACCACAGGATTTGATTTTTGCATGCAGGAGCAACAACTCAATAGGCAAATCCATACCACCGAGACTATATCCTACATCGCTTGGGAACCATCATCCGGAACCGTGGGTAACCTGACTTTTGAGGTCGATAAAACAGATGATATAATTAGGCATAATTGGCAAACCATCGTTTATAATAAGACCTTCATGGCCACCCCTGTGTTTCTTGCCGACATGCAAACAACCGACGGTAAGGATACTGCCAATTTGCGCTGGCAAAACAAGGACTTCTATGGAATCGACATCAAGATCACTGAAGAACAATCCCGTGACAGTGAAATGAAACATACTACTGAAGTAGTGGGATATATGGTGTTTGCTTTAGAGTAAACAAGGATAAAAAACATTTTGGACATTAAGTTAGATAAGATTCTCACTAAGCTCACTGATGAAGAAAGAGGGGTCATTTATAGCTTGATCAGCAGAGATCCCTTAACCAATTTGTATAACAGAGCAGTGGTTACATACATGCTCATGTTGTTTGTTGCGCTCTTGTGGCCTTTTGATTTTGTGTTTCAAAGAGAAAAAAATAATGTGCATTGGATTACAAAGTCAAATGGTATTGAGTTCAGGCAAAGAGGGCAGGTTTTATCACGTTCCTCCACAGAAAATCTTTGCAGTCGCCTCCTTATAGGAACTGGCTTTTCGCTGGAGGTGTGGATCGCTTCGAAAAATGAGGTCCAGTCAGGCCCTGCAAGGATCGTTTCCTATTCTCTCAATCCCAGCCTGCGGAATTTTACCCTTGGACAGTCGAAAAACGACCTGGTTATGAGATTACGCACAACAAAGACAGACCTTAATGGCGTAAAACCGTACCTGAAAGTTGCTAATGTATTTGGTTCTGCAGGTCTGCAACATATCATCGTAACGTACGATTTCTTGGAGCAACGTGTTTATATCAATGGCACGATGCAAGCGCGGGAACAGATTCCCGGAGGAAAATTTACCAACTGGGATCCTTCATATTACCTGATGCTTGGAAACGAGGCCACGTGCGATCGACCGTGGCTTGGAAAAATCTTTTTTCTGGCAATTTATAGCCGTCCCTTAGCTGAAAAGGAAATTCATCAGAATTATCTTGCTGGATGGTTATCAGAATCAAGATCCGGAGAACAAATGTGTCGTGCCTCTGAAGGCTTGGTCGCCCGTTATTTGTTTGAGGAACGACGCGGAGACAGGATCGGTGACAGCGGTAAAACCAAAGCCCCATTGAATTTGTATATTCCCCCTGCAATCCAAACCCAAAAAAAATCCTATCTGGATTTTTCCTATAGATTGTTTTCCAAAAATTCAAAGCAGGCTTTGTTTGGGGATGTCATTCTGAATATTATCATTTTTATTCCCATGGGGTTTCTCTTGCATGCCGTACTCCGACGTCACTGTGAATCATCACTGAAAACCGCGGCATTTGTTTTCATAATAGGAACACTCTTCACGTTTGGTATTGAATCATTGCAGTATTTCTCACTGACAAGATCTTCCTCGCTCGTGGATATGATAAACAATATGGTAGGGACAGCGATAGGCATTGCAACCGACATATTCTATATCGGATACCTGAAATCTCAACGTAAGTCTCTACAAATTTAGGGAGTTAGGATGATTAGAATGATTGGGATGGATGGATGAACAGAATGTTTAAATAATCTGCGGGCATCTTCGAAATCTGTGGATGAGATTGAGGGATTAGAACGTATAGAAAACTGTAGGGGCGAACCTTGTGTTCGCCCATTGAAAGATTGAGGGATTATAAGAGATCAACGGAATGAAAAAACTATCATGTCAATCCTGTTTATCCTGTCAA
>JAJSZO010000110.1:4107-5693 GCA_030262795.1 Deltaproteobacteria bacterium
TGTCAATCCTGTTTATCCTGTCAAAAAAAATAGCTGAACTATTACTATTTTTTTATCTCAGTCCCCCTCTGTGTCTGTGTGGTGAGAATCTTTATTGCTAATGCCTGAATCTCCCTTATTATTGAGCCTGGATTTCACTAAGGCCTTGTATGCTTCCTTCAACCTCTGATTCTCTTTCAGCGTCTTTTTAAGCCATTTGATGAGCTTAGAAACTGTCTGCTGGTTCCTGACGTTCTCTAATTTGCTCGTTCTTTGTTCAATGTTGGTAAGGCGTTGCCGGATATCTGAAATTTCTGAGCAGATGTGCTTTCCGATCCTGGTGCTTGAGTCAATTGTTCCTTCCTTTCCTGGCAACGCTTTAACATTCCTGCTTACTCTTTCCTCTTCATATTGAATACCGGGATCAATCCCCCTGTTTTTAATAACTTGTTTTATTATATTCGCATCTATGGTTTTAATCTCATCAGCATAGCCATACACAAGTGCTGTATCGCAGATGGAACTGATTAGCCTGGGCACACCGTTTGTATACTCATATATTTTTTCTATGGCATCGCTGGTAAAGAGCGAATTAGAAGAAGTGTGACCGGTCACCTTCAATCGATGTTTGATATACCGGCTGATGTCTGATTTTTCCAAAGGGGCGAGGTGGTAATAAACGGAAATCCGTTGTGTTAACTGGGCCAGCTCAGGATCATTCAGACGTTGTCGCAACTGGGGCTGACCGACTATGATGATCTGGAGAAGATAGCTTTCCTCTGTCTCAAAATTGGAGAGCATTCGTACCTCTTCCAGGGTCTCATGAGGCATATTTTGCGCTTCATCAATGATAAGCACGGAGCGCCGTCCGTGTATGTGCTCATCCAGAAAAAACTGATAGAGACCGTCGTAGAGAGTGGACCGACGAGTGTCAGGAATATGCAAACTAAAATCGTTTGCCACCATTTCCAAAAAGGTAGTTGGATCAATATTAGTATTAAATATAAAGGCAGTATTAACATCGGTAGTAATTTTGCTGAGGAAAAAATTAATAAGCGTGGTTTTGCCCGTGCCCACATCCCCGGTAAGTACGATAAAACCCTTATTGTCCGTGATCCCATACTCAAGATGAGTAAGAGCCAGGTCATGGTTCTTGCTTGCGTAAAGGAACCGAGGATCAGGCAAGAGTTCAAACGGTTTGCATTTTAAGCCATAGAATTTTGTATACATGATTCCATCATTGCGAATTTAGTATGTCCATCCCTTGCGAATTCCGCTATCATTCAAAATTATACCTAAAATGTTCTTATCCTCACAAACGCTTAGGGCCGGAGCATTAAAAATAATATAACGATCCTTGTAGCGGGTTTTCATTTCCAGAATCAAAGCCTCCATGCGATGAGAATCCATGATCTCAGTAGAATTATCCATGCTGCCTTCAGCCGAAAGGACAGTCAAACGTTCTATGCCTGGGTGAATCAATATCTCTTTAATAGGTGTGCCGTTCAGGAAGTAGTTTCAGTCCAGGTGCGAGGTCAATACCCAGTATACGATGAATGCTTGGCCTGCGCAAGTCCATATCTACCAGCACAGCAATTCTAATTATG
>JAJSZO010000110.1:5793-8246 GCA_030262795.1 Deltaproteobacteria bacterium
ATTATGCAAAAAATTTGCTAAATTTGTTGGGTTTCGCGTTGCTCAACCCAACCTATGCTGTGATCAATTCCCAAAATTAGAATTGCTGCTACCAGCAAGACAGTTTGCCGGAACTCCAGGTAAGGCTCTTTCCCTCTCCCTTCTTGAAACTGGTAATCTCAATGGTGTTGTACCCATTATATTGCTCCCTTCCTTTTCAGTACGACTAATACGGTCTTAAATAATATCTTTAAGTCATCTGAAAAACGCCAATGATGCAGATATTTGCAATCCAATTCAACCACCTTGTCAAAGTCTGCAATTTGGTTTCTGCCTGATATTTGCCATAGCCCTGTGATCCCTGGTTTTGCAGACATCCTTCTAAGGTGCCGCGGTAGATAGGTTTCTACCTCTTCAGGCATTGGAGGTCTCGTTCCGACAAGGCTCATCTCTCCCTTCAGCACATTTAAAAATTGCGGAAATTCGTCTAATGAAGTTTTCCTCAGCCACCTGCCGACGCGGGTAATTCGCGGGTCATTTTTTAATTTGAACATGGCCCCTTTCATTTCATTTTTTTCCAACAGCTCTTGCTTTCGCTGCTCCGCGTCCTGATACATGGATCTGAACTTATGGAGGTTGAAAATCCGGCCATGCCGACCCACTCTCCTCTGTTTGAAAATAACAGGACCCGGAGAGTCGAGCTTGATAGCAACGCCAACAAAAGGATATATGATAAAAAAGCAAAGCGTCCCGAACAACCCTCCCGCTAAATCCAGAATCCTCTTATAAAGCAGGCCTGTAGCGTAGAAATTGTCCACCTCAATGGTGAGAAAGGGAACGTTCTGGCATCTATCTACAGCAAGAGCTTGATTGCCCGGCTTCCAAAGAGAAGGCAATATCCTTACCGAAACACCCATTTTTTTACAAATATGCAAATAGTTCGATAAATCAAAAGATCGATCACCATTCAGAGCAAAAACGACTTCGTCTATTTCAGAATCCCGCAGAATTACGGAAAGGTCTTCAATGCTCCCGAGAGAGTCCTGTGCATCGCTATTTTCACCTTGTATTTTCAGCCTCCCTATAACTTCGTGCCCCCAACTCAACTGGATTTCCAGAAGGTCTGAGACAATTTTTGCTCTCTCCACATTTCCGACAACAAGGATTTTACGAACATTAAAACTATTTTGGGAAACTCTATTAATATATACCTGGAATAAAATTCTTTGGATCACAATAAGGACAAAGGCAAGGACTGCAAAGAGGAACAAAAATGCCCTAGAATAATTGATCTGTTTAAAAAGGACAATACCGGTGGATAGAATGACAAAATCAACCACAATTACCTTAAAAATTGGCCACAAAAGATAGAGATAGGATAATGGCTTTTTGTCGTTGTATAGATGGTATCGCCCCATCATATAGTTATTCAAAAACATCACCAACATAACCAATATTACAAGGACATTACTGTCCATCGAAAAGCGCCCGTATAACAGGTAGTTGTTGATATAAAAAGCCCCGTACCCTGCTATAATTACACACAAGGCATCAAAAACCATCAGGAACGCGCTGATTATATAAGCTTGTTGTTGAAGCATAACTTAATAATTTCAGAATTCAATTATGGATTATTAGAAAAAACGCACAAGCAGATTTTCGCTGTTTTTGTGAACAAAGATCTTAAAATTTGATGCCACTATGTAGTTTCCTTTCGAATTACATATTGTTTGGATTTTCCCACAATAATCATATAAAATTATCGCAATTCTTGTGCCGATATTAAGCAGATTCTGAGCGGGGAACTAAAAATGATAATAATAGACATTTTAATCAAAGATATCAATCAGTTAAATGTTTATGATTTCTGGTTCAGATAAGCTGGAAAAGAGCAAAGTCGGAGGGATGAAATTCATAAGCACTTTATTGTGCAATATCTTTCCCAAAAGTGGAAAAAAAGTTGTCACCACCGGACTAATCCCAGCCATTTTCATCGTTATAGAATCCCACCACTGCCATTTTCTTCCATTGAAATATTTCAATTGTATATTCTTTGAATTTGGTTCTTATTCTTCGTTTTTTGGGAATGACGTTATCTGCCTTGCCGCCGATGTGCCCCGAACACACAGACAGGTTGTCCCAGGATTTGAAAAATAAGGTTCAAAGTAAATCCGGTTTGGATATTTCTTGATTGTGATCGGCGTGTATCTTCGTGTTTGCGTCGATGCACCCTTGTTTTACCTCCGGAACGTATAATAATATGGGATCAGATTTCGTTTGTTTGTAGATGAGATTGGTGAATAAAAAAGTAAAAGCCCGAAGCGACCTCATTCGGGCTTTCTATAAGAGCTTCGCAAATACCAGGAAACTCAAAAGACTGACCTCCTTTTACTATGTCTTTTTTGCTATCCGGAATCTGCACTTGGCCATTATTATTAATTATGCAGATCTATAGTTGACGGGAGTTCTTTGAT
>JAJSZO010000111.1:0-4499 GCA_030262795.1 Deltaproteobacteria bacterium
GGAACAGGATCCGGAAGAGACAGCCCCGACCTGTTCGAACGTTGGGCAGAAAAAGCTGCCATAAAATCAATTTCATCTATCTTCTTGCCCACCACAAACGACCCTCCATAGGTATCAAGGCTTCCACCAATACCTGTCACCTCAACAGAATCAAGCCTTTCGCCATTAAAGGTAATGATGTTGATAGCACCAAGATAAGCATTAGCGCCATACATCGCAGATGCAGGGCCTTTGATAATTTCAATTTTCTTTACGCATCGAATCGGAATCAACGATTCATCAATGGGTGTCCAGTTTGCAGGTCTGTATGAAACAGGCTGTCCGTCAATCATAATCTTGAGATTCTGGTTCCAGCCCTGAATGGAGTTAAATCCCCGCACGCTGATACTCGACACAAAATTATCAACCCATAAGGAAAAACCGGGCACGGTTCTTACCGCTTCCGCAACGCTTTGATATCCTCTCTCTCTTATCTGTTGAGCGGTAATCACTGTCATGATAGACGGCGCTTCGGTTATCTTCTGTTTTATTCTGGTAGCGGAGATAACTTCAACATTCATCAAATCTTCCAAACTGGCCTGAAAAAGTTTGTTTACATTTTCAAGATAATGAGTTGTCTTATCTTCGGCAAAAAGAACAGATTGTTCCATTAACAAAAAGAGTAAAAGAAAAAAGATTGTTCCGATTATTTTTATTAAGCTCATTAAAATCTCCTAAGTAACGTGGACGTAATCTGCGAACCCTAACCCCACATAATAGACCCATTTTATGTCTTTACAACAATACCATATTTGTGGCAACATAAAGAAAAATATTGGAGAAATAATATGCTGATTCAAACTAAGATCCAGATTAACCCAAAAGACTATGAATTTGTCAAGAAGGTTTATAAAAATTTACACTACAAAAGCTATCGTTAAAATTCTCCATCAACGATGTTGCTGAAATTGCGGCGTAGCAGCTCTGCACATTGCTTATTAAGTTTACGTGTCAATTGCTTTTGCTCTTTTTTTTCAAGTCCATTATATTCTTCAAGGTAATCTTTGAAAAAGTCTTCAAGTATATCTTTTGAAAAAAGTTGTATGAGTTTGCCGAATTCCTTTTGCTCAATCGGACCGATTTTTGATAATACGTTGCGAAGCCGGTTTTCTGTGATAAGACTCACCATCTCGTTAAATAGTTTTTCGCCTTTTTCAGATAATGTCATCTGAGGCTTTTGGGGTCTATCTCTTGCCCTTGCTTTTTCCGCCCATTTCTCATTCTTGTTTTTAAGAATTACTCTTGTTGTATCGCTAAGAAATTCAGGAATTACCGGTTTTATCACAATGCCTTCACATATGTTATCTTCTATTTCGGGAAGACCCAGCCATACGGCAATCTGAGAAGAAAAGCTGTTTGAATATTTCAGGCATTCTTCAAACCTACCTCTGAACATAGTTTTTGCATACAGAAAACCGGCTTTCTCCATAAACCGGTTGAACTTATCGACATCAATCAATTGGCCATCTATTGCCACATCAATAGCATAAAACTCATTGTGCGGCGTGTAAAAAATACCTTTCTGGATTCTTGTGGCAGAAGTATCCTTTTTCACATCCTTGTGAGGATATGTTCCGCCGATTAATTCACCATATACAGCCAACTCACTAAAATCACAACCTTCTTTTTTTAAAATCGCATAGAGTTTTTTAACTCTTTCCCTGTTTTTGTCTTCAACCGGTGTATGGTTATAAAAGTTATCTTTTATAAAACTGGTCCTTTTGGCAGATTGCAGGTCATTACCGTCATACCAGAAAGAAAGATTTGCGCCATGCGCCTTTTCCTGTACAACAAATTCGCCTTTGTCCTTTTTTTCCGCAACAATAATATCAATAAACTTTTTGCGATAACTATTTTCAATATCGAAATATTTTCTAAACCTCATAGTTTTTTGTCCTTTAAACTCAAATATTGCTCCCATTCCATTGGAAGAAGGTACTTTTTTTTATTATTGCATTCCTTGCATGAAGTAACCACATTGCCTTTTGTACTCCTGCCCCCTCGTGATATCGGTACAATATGATCCATTGTAAGTTCTTTTGGCGGGATCTGTTTTCCGCAGTAATGGCATATTCCTTTTGCAAGACAGCGTTTCCACCACTGGGATTTTCTGATGTCCCTTGCTTTCCCGCGTTCTCTTTTTATTTGCGCTTCATTTAGATCATATGCAAATGGTTGAAAATTGCTTTTTTTCATACAAACCAAGGCTGTAAACCCAATTAATTATTTCTGACTCAAGTGTTTTATAATACTTCTCAGATCCGCCCAAACCACGCCTGCCAAAATAATAGTTTATTTCAAGGAAAAACGGCTTTTTCAGATCCGCTTTTGATGAAAAGAGAAAATCAAAACCCGCCAGATTTATTCCTGTTATTTTACAAAAATACTTTGTTGCTTTAACTGCCGCTTTCTGCAGGTCAGGATCAGAGTCAGAGTCTAAATAAGCTCCTGTTGCTACGCTGGAACAAAATTCTTTTGTATCTTTTAGAACCCGCCAGTAGGAAATAATTTTTTGCCCTATCACAACGACTCTCAAGCTTCTGCCTTGCGAAGGGATATATTTCTGTATCAAAAAACCTGCATGACCGGCACGTTCAAAATTTAAAGCCTTTTGAATAGCATCGTTAAACTCTTCAGGAGAAGTTATCAAAAATACACCGTAACCCTCTCCGCCCCAATCGAACTTGAAAACAAACGGGAAATCAAAAGCAAGGTTTTCAGGTTCTGCTTTATAATTATATAGAAAAGAATCAACTCGCTCAAAAATCTCAGATTTCGGGTGTAAAACATTTTTTTCCCGGAAAAGACGAATCTGGCCTATTTTGCCGGGATACTTAAATTTTGTTTCATAATCAGGAAATACATTGGAGCAGTTTTTACTTGCCATTTTATAAAGCGCTTCATCGCACCCCTGGGACAGGATTACAGCATCAGCGGCTTTTATTGCGGCAAGATCATCATCATTCGGCTTACGTCCTGCACAGATTATATATTTATCTGCCCCAAAACAGGGATGAAATGAAACTATCATCAGTAACCGAATCTTCTCAAAGCCTTAGTATCTTTGCTCCAGTTTTTCTGCACTCTTACAAAAAGCTTTAAAAAAACTTTTGCGCCAACCATTCTCTGAATTTCTTTGCGAGCCTCTTCACCGATTTTTTTAAGTTTGCTCCCGTTTTTTCCTATTATTATGCCTTTCTGGGAATCACGCTCAACATGAATTGTGGCATATATTTTAACGAGCGAACCTTTAGCGTCTTCGGAAAAGGAATCAACAGTCACAGCTATTGAATATGGTATTTCCTCACCGGTTAAACGAAAAACCTTTTCACGAACCATCTCGGCAGCAATAAAACGTTCCGGCATATCAGTTATGGCATCTTCAGGAAAAAAAGGGGGACCGTTTGGAAGAATGCGCTCCATTGCACCGATAAGCTCTTCCACCTGAGTTCCATGTTTTGCAGAAACAGGTATAATTGATTCAAAGGGGTAAGTTTTTGTCCATTTGTCTATGATGGTAAGAAGTTTGAGTTTTTTTATCAGATCTATCTTGTTAAGAACAAGAATAACCGGTCTTTTCTGTTTTTCAAGTTGTTTTATCAGAATCTTTTCAGATTCAGGGTCAGGAGTTGTTACGTCTAAAACAATTAAAAGCAGATCAACATCAGCCATAGCCAAAAGCGCAACATCAACTATTCTTATGTTTAGAACGCCTTTTGCTTTGTGGACTCCGGGTGTATCAATAAAAACGATCTGTAAATAAGGCCTGTGTACTATCCCGATTATACGATTGCGTGTGGTCTGTGGCTTTTTGGAAGTAATTGAAACTTTCTCGCCGATCATTCTGTTTAAAAGAGTGGATTTCCCGACATTGGGAGCACCGGCAATGGTTACAAATCCTGATTTAAAATCACCGAACCTGTTATTCGTTTTCTTCAAATATTTTCCTGTAATAACCTTTCTACAGCATTCCACACATCGTTTTTTCCCTGACGTGATTTTGCGGAAAACAGTATTAAATAATTCATATCAATTGACAGGGCTTTAGATATTAAAAGATGCTGGTTAATCTGTTTTGTTTTTGACAGCTTATCAGCTTTTGTCAACACAAGGACGGCTGGAATATTATAATGGTAAAGCCAGTCCATAATGTCTAATTCATACTTGCCGGGTATGCGCCGTATGTCCATAATTAATACAACCCCTTTTAAAGTTTTTCTAAAAGTAAGATATGTTTCGATCATGGGACCCCAGTTTTTCTGTACAGACGCGGGAACCTTTGCGTATCCATACCCGGGAAGATCTACAAACGACAATTCCTTATTTATAAGAAAAAAGTTGATAAGCTGGGTACGCCCCGGTGTTGAACTTGTCTTAACCAGACGCTTTCGGTTTATAAGTGTATTAATAAGAGAAGATTTACCCACATTGGAACGTCCTGCAAAAGCTATTTCCGGCAG
>JAJSZO010000111.1:4599-8032 GCA_030262795.1 Deltaproteobacteria bacterium
ATCAGAACTGTTTTCAGCAATCCAGTCCTTCCCTGTCAGCCCCGCATCAAGAGTTCCGCTTTCCACATAGCGCGACATCTCCTGAGCCCTGCAAATAGCACATTCAATTGAGTCATCATTAATTTCAGGGAAATAGCTTCTTCCATTAATATTTATTTTCCACCCTGAGCGTTTGAAAAGTGCAATTGTAGCATTCTGCAGGCTACCCTTGGGAATACCCAGTTTTAATTTGTTTTTCATTTTTTATATACCTCTTCAGGATCAAACAAGGGCTTTCCAATAACCGTTATTGATCCATCTTCTTCAACTTTTTTATAAAAACAGCTTTTATGACCCGTATGACAGGCTGCACCTCCGACCTGTTCAACCTTCAAAAGAACTGTATCATCATCACAATCTATTCTTATCTCTTTAACTATCTGCATATTTCCTGAGGTTTTCCCCTTGATCCAGAGTTCCTTCCTTGTGCGACTGTAAAATGTAGCCTTGCCTGTTGAAAGGGTTGTTTCCCAGGCTTCCTGATTCATAAAAGCCAGCATTAATACTTCACCTGTGTTATAATCCTGAACGATAGCCGGGACAAGGCCTTTAATTTTATTAAAATCAAGTTTGATCATAGGTATAAGTCTCGTTAATTTGGAAATTTTCAGAAGTTATTTCGTCCCCGTTCCTAACAGATTAAAACTTGATTAAGTAACTATAACCTGTAATAATGTCAAATTCTTTTTCATATTAACAGATTCTTGAAAATTGATTGAATATCTGATAGTATAATGATTCATTTGGGAAACTTTAAATATGTAAGGAACGTGGACGAATTAACTTCCACAAGTAGGCGCATAGATTTGGGTCAGGTTTGTTCGAACTGAAATCACAAAAGTTGAAGGAATAGCGAGCTATTTCAATATGTTTGTGATTTCAGATCGGGCAAAGATGACCTGAAGCTATGATGCATAGTTGAGAAAGTTATTTTGTCCACGTTCCTAATATATAATTCAGAATGTTGGATTTAAGGTAGTTGTAAAATATGGTTAAACAAAAAAGCATATACGAAATATTGAAAAAGAGAGTCATGCGAAATAAAGGAAATTTTATAACAAATATATTCTTATGGTTTGTCAGGCTTATCATATTAATAATATTATCAATCTCCATTACCATAGGCGGAATTTATTTTTATCTCAGCAGAGATCTCCCCAAGATTTCTTCTCTAACCGATTATCGGCCTTCGCTTATTACAACTGTTTATTCGGATGATAACAGAAAAATTGCTGAATTTTATAAAGAACGCAGAATTATTCTTCCTATGTCCGAAATGCCGAAAATGCTTATAGATGCTTTTATTGCAGCAGAGGATGCAAGATTTTTCAAGCATAAAGGAATAGATATTTCAAGTATTATCAGAGCTTATTTAAAAAATATTGAGGCAGGCACCATAGTTCAGGGTGGCAGCACTATTACTCAGCAGGTTACAAAGTCTTTATTACTTACACCTGAAAGAAATTATACCCGCAAAGTAAAAGAAGCCATTCTTGCATATCGCATAGACAAAAAATTTACCAAAAAAGAAATTCTTTTTCTATATTTAAACCAGATATATCTCGGACATGGAGCATACGGTGTGGAAGCTGCTTCAGAAAATTATTTCGGGAAATCCGCTAAAGACATGAATCTTGCTGAATGCGCTATTTTAGCAGGGCTGCCCCAGGCCCCCAGCAAATACTCCCCTTTCAGAAATCCGGAAAAAGCAAAGCAGCGTCAGATATACGTTCTAAAGCGTATGGTTGCTGAAGGCTATATTACAAATATTCAAGCAACTGAAGCTATAAATACTGAACTGGATATAAAACCACGGCGCAACTGGTATATTGAAAAGGTTCCCTTTTATACAGAGCATGTAAGGCGTTATGTTGAAACAAAATACGGTCCTGATGCTTTATATAATGATGGCCTCAAGATTTATACCGCCGTTAATATTGAAATGCAGAAGGCTGCAAGGAAAGAGATAGAAAAAGGTTTGAGGGCTCTTGACAAGCGTCAAGGTTATCGCGGTCCTGTTAAATTTCTTACAACAGAAGAAATCGAAGCTTTTTCAAAAAAACTTCTAAAAGAGCTTGAGAAAAATCCTGCTGAAAAAGGGAAAATAGTTAATGGGGTCGTAATTGAGGTTAATGATACTAACGATACGGTGACTGTTCGTATTGGAAATATTCAGGGGATAATTAATATTACCGGTATGCGCTGGGCAAGAAAGCCGGACCCCGAAGTCCCCTACTACAAAGTTAGGGTAAAACATCCTGGAGAAGTACTTGATATCGGCGATGTTATACTGGTAAAATTTAAAAATAAAATAACTGACTCGGAAATATGGGAACTTGAACTGGAACAGGAACCGGATGTGCAGGCGGCACTGCTTTCTATTGAGGCTGAAACAGGCCATGTAAAAGTCCTGTTAGGAGGAAGAGACTTCAGGAAAAGCCAGTTCAACAGGGCCATTCAATCAAAGCGTCAGCCCGGTTCTGCTTTTAAGCCCATAATCTATGCGGCTGCAATTGACAAAGGATATACTCCGGCCAGTGTTATAATTGATTCTTCGATAGTCTTTCAGAATACTGAACGTGATTTTACATGGAAACCCAGGAATTACGAAGAAAAATTTTACGGACCTACCCTTCTGCGTGATGCCATTGCAAAGTCTCGTAATGTAGTAACAATCAAAATTTTAAAAGACATTGGTATTGATTACGTAATAGATTACGCCGGAAAACTTGGCATTACTTCAAATCTGAACAGGGATCTTTCAATAGCTCTGGGGTCTTCAGGTGTGTCTTTATTAGAGATTGTAAAAGCTTATTCTGTTTTCGCCAATCTCGGTTACCTCATCGAACCTGTTTTTATAACCAAAATAATTGACAGAGACGGCAATGTACTTGAAGAAACTACTATCAAAAGAAAAAAGGTAATAGATCAGAGTACAGCCTATATAATTACCAGTTTACTTGAAGGAGTGGTAAAATATGGAACAGGTCGAATGGTGCGGGAATTGAACAGACCGGTTGCCGGCAAAACCGGCACAACGAACAATTTACATGATGCCTGGTTTGTAGGATATACTCCCCGTTATATTACCGGAACATGGGTAGGCTTTGATGAGGAAATATCTCTTGGTGAGGGTGAAACAGGTGCCAAAGCCGCAAGTCCTATATGGCTTGGTTTCATGAAGTATGTGCTTGACGATAAATCTGTAAGGGTCTTTCATATACCGGAAGGAGTGGTCTTTTCTAAAATTGATGCGGAAACCGGACTTTTGCCTATTCCTGAATCTACGAAAAGAGTATTTGAATGCTTTAAGGAAGGAACTGTCCCGACAGAGTATACAAAAAAGTCCGATTTAATCACTGAACCGGAAAACTTTTTTAAATCTGACATGTAA